>CAVKAU010000065.1:0-2397 GCA_963654035.1 bacterium
CACAATACGGTCCAGGATACTTTGAAGGGGATAATTACACTGCCGGAACTGACACGAAAGGCACATGGGAACTTGCCACTGGTTCTAGTTCATTTACTCTGACGGCTAAGACAAATCAAGTAAGAATATCCTCTATTGAGATAACTTACATTGCTGCCTAATTAACTGAACGACGGAATGTTTAAGCCTCATTCTTCCCGGATGAGGCTTTTTCATATATAAAATATATGAGTGTTTTCTATAAGTATTGAAAAAAGTCGGATATTTAATTAAACTTTTCTTATGAAAAAGATAGTAAAAACATTAATTCTCCCAATCTCAATAATTGCTTTAGCTGGATGTGAAGGTGAGACATCATCCTCTTCTAGCGATTCTAATTCCAGCTCTTCGGCTGCAATCGGCGGTCAAACGCTCACAGACGTTCTCGATTATTTCTCACAAAGCGTCAACACTGTTGCAGCCTACAATTTCTTTGATGAGACAAGCAAACCTAGGGCCACATCAGTATTTTTAGAAGATGGCTATTACACGACATATCGTAATTTTAGCAATTTGAATAATAACGGAATGATTAATGTTTCTTCTGAATTAGCGACTAAAAAAGGCATTGATGCAGGCGTTTATACTTGGACTAAGGAAAGTTCTGCTTTAGCCTTAGGAGAAAAAATAGGCGAAGGAACCTATCAAGATCTTTATTCTTGTCCGAAAGATATTGCTTTAAATAAAGCTGATTACATTCATTGCTTACACCATGAATCGGAAGCGGAAGCCACTGATAAAGCGGCAGAAAAGAAATTGGATGATTCTGCTAGAAGTGCTTTAAACGGCAACTTCACATTAAATAGAATCTTTAAAGATGACGCTTCTGAAGCATTGCTTACATCCTTCGCTAAATCTTTAGGCGTTTATGAAGTAATCAACAAAGCAGGGATGGAACTGAATTACGCCAAAATTTATTTCGGCCCAATTTCAGCAGTTGTAAACGTTACCTTCTATACGCAAAAAGATGGTGGTTATTCCGCATATGAAACCACTGTTACCTGCACTCAATTCGGCACGGCTAAAATCAACGAATTGACATCTTATATTGAGGATTAATAATGAAAAGAAGCAGAGCTTTACTACCTTTATTTACTCTCGCTCTCCTTTTTTCATGCACAAATGAAACGAAAGATAGCCAATCTTCTTTTAATTCTAAAGAATCTGAAGAATCAACAAGCGAGGAAATATCTTCCGAATCTTCTGCTGAAACTAAGTTAACATACAAAAGTGGATCATCATTGATTTTTACTGAATTCTTTAAAGGAACTTTTACTGCTGATAGAGCAATAGAAATAGGCAATATTGGTACAGATTCGATTGATTTAAGCAAATATTCAATCATCATTTATAAATCTGGATCGTATGACAATAAGTATGAAATAAAATTAAATGGCATCTTAGAGGCGAAAAAAGCATATGTTATCGCTTATAAAAACGCTAATGAGTCTATTCTAAATATTGCTAATCAACTTGATGATGAGCTGCCTAATATTGGAACTTATCCGATGGTAATCACTGATGGTACATATATTTATGATACCTTAGGAACATTAGGGTATTCTCTTACTTGGTGTGACAATGTTGATTTAGTAAGAAAAAATGAGTACATGGTTGGAGAAGAAAAATTCCAAGCATATGACTGGATTGGTTATTCCAACACCGAATATTCACGTTTAGGCGTCCTTGAATGTCCTCTTTCCGAAGAGGAACTCTTAAAGGGACCAAAAATATCCGAACCATTCACTAGTCATCCTTTCTTTAAAGAAGGATCGACTACTTTAGGTGGCGGTGGATATATCGATGTTACGGTTTATTCCTTAATTGATGGGGATACGACTAAATTCTATTATCCTAGCGAAGTAACATCAGCCGGATATAACAATGGAACAAGTGTTAGATATGAAAATATCGATACGCCCGAAATATATCATGGCGGTGCTTCGCCAGCAGATCCTTGGGGCGATGCAGCCAAAGATTTCACTAACAATTTATTAACAAAGGCCAAAAGAATAAGGCTTCAATCCTTGCCAAATGTCTCTATCACTGAAACATACGGAAGATTATTGCTCTATGTTTGGGCTTCGGATGAAACAAGCGGCGATGATTCATTCTATATGGTTAATCACTCAATAGTTCTTAATGGCTATTCTTCGGTCGCTTTCTCTGGCGATACGTCATCAAAGATGTTATACAAAGGAATTTCTTATTATCAATTCCTCATTGACGCCCAAAACAAAGCCGTAAAAGAAGGATTAAAAATACACGGCGAGAAAGATCCAAACTATAATTATTGAAGAAGGAGAAGAAGATGAAAATATATTGCAAAGAATGTTTGAAGAAGAATAAGAGCTCTGC
>CAVKAU010000066.1:0-8643 GCA_963654035.1 bacterium
AGCCAAAGCCCTATGCTGATCCTCTTTTGAAGGCCATTGAACTTTCTGGTAATCCAAGCAAAACGGAATGCATCTACATTGGCGATTCTCTTCAAGATGTTGCTTGCGCAAAAAATGCTGGAATAGATGGAATACTATTAGATAGAAGAAATGAATATCATGATTATTATGAGAAAAAAATAAGCACTTTAGGGGAGGCGCTAGATGAATAACTTAGAAATGGTAAATATCTTTTTCTGCTTAGTTGATAGATGCTTTGATGGATTGCTAATAACATGCCTTTCAATGGCTAAAACAACCAAGCATCCGCTTAATATTTTTGTTGGCACAGGAAAATTTTCCACTAAGAAAAAAGAGTATTTGCCTTTTAGACAAAGCCAACTTGACTTCATCGCTAAAAGTATAAAAAAATATAATCCAAATGTTACTTTTACCTTACTTGACCTCACTGAAGAAATGATGGAACATCTTGGAAAGTCAGTAAATCTTAATGGTAAATTCTCTCCATTGAGCATGATTAGACTTCTTTCTGATTTCCATCCTGAATTTGGTGATAAATTACTATATCTAGATGTTGATCTCGTTATTATGGATGATATCTATAAAGTCTATTCTACAGACTTGGGCAATAACGATATCGGAATGGTAAGGGATGAAGTAGGCTCCCATTGGCTTGGCAAAAATTATTGCAATTCCGGTGTTCTTTTGATGAATTTAGAAAAATTACGAGAAGATCGCAATTTTGATGTTGTTCGTAAAAAAGTTCTAAACAACAAATACTTCATGCCTGATCAAACGGCATTGAATAGGGGTTTAAAGAAAACAAAACAAATTCTATCGCCAAGATTCAACGATCAACATTCAATTCATAGAGATACGGTTATCAGACATTACTGCCAATGGGTCAAAGTCCATAAGAAGGGAATTGGCAATGTCGCAGAAAAACCTTGGAATGTTGATAAATTTAGAAAAACATATGGAAATGACACTCATAAGGACGTTTTAGACGAATTCCTTCTTCTAAAAGAAGAATATTTGAAGGAAAATAAGTAATGAATCATTCATTCTTTCATTGCGAAAATCTCATTTCTATAATAAAGTTATATGGCGTTCTTTTTAAGAATGTGTATTTAGGTGAATAAAATTATGCATTGGTACGATATTATCTTTATCATCATCTCATTGATTGTTATAGTTCTCTCCCTTCTCCAAGGTGGTAAATCTGAAGGTGCTTCTGGCGCTATCACTGGTGGAGGATTGAATGTTTTTGCCAAAACAAAAGAAAGAGGATCTGAAAAAATCGTTTCTTGGTTAACATTCGGATTTGGCATTCTATTCTTATTTATGGCAATTCTCGTAATGTTGATGAATACATCTTCTTCGAATTCATCTTCATCATCTTCATCGGAATCTACGGCTGCAGCCATCTCGATGATTCTTCCATTCTTCGGATTATAACTAATATTAAAAAGGCTCCTAAGTGAAATCTTGGGAGCCTTTTTGCTATTTCGATTAGGCAACTATTACTGTGCCATCTTCTTTTATTTCAATCGTATCGCCGGTCTTGACTGCCTCTAGGAACTCGTCGCCAAGCTCATCTATGGCAATTAACCCAGCATTATTCCAAACGTTAGATAGAATGATTCCCGAAGCCGCTAAAGGATCGATGTGGTGCGAGAATAACCACGCTTTCGGAGCAAGGTTTCTTACGGCGATTGTTTGAATTACCATTCCGCCTGTCGTTGAACCAATAGTCTCTGGCATGCATAACGCTTTACCGGTGATATTCTTCTTGTATAAATCCTTGTTGTTTTGATCAGAAACAATAATCTTTTTTGAAGTCGCCAACAAGGCGCTGGTTTGGCAAGAAGCTAATGTATTAAAACCTTCATGCGATACGACAGCTTCGCCCTTCCAAGCACTCGCCGCAATAACGCGTCCATGAAATTCTTTCATCTTATTTGACCTCCTTTTGGCCAGTTATTATTTCTAATACGTCTTTATCTTTAAAATATCGCGCTTTTGTGTATGTTCTTAGTTTATTGGAATTGGTCATTAAAACCTTCTTGCCGGAAATTGGATTATCGGCATACATAAGTGGGCAAATATATGAAATATGCGCACCTGTCTCTAATAATTTCTTATATCTTTCCTCTTTTTGGAATTCCTTTATAACGGCAGGAGAAGTTGTTAGAACGGTATCAATCACAAGTTTCTTTTTACCGCTCTTTTTAAGCCCGCCAACAATATCATCAGTCCACGTCTCCAATTGCTTTAGCGTTAAATGAGGGCATCCGATAAAACAACGATGGACCTTTGCGTCTCTCTTTTTCCACATTACTGGGTATGCTTTGTAGACTCTCTCAAGCTCTTCATCATCAATGACGTATTCTTTAGCATTTTCTTTGATTAAACTTTCGCCTAATTCTTTTGCTTCAGGAGTTATTCCATCGATGTGATAGAGCCCGACAGCGCCATTTGAAGCTGTTGCAGCACCGAAATCTTTCAAATAAGCAATCGTATCTTCGTTTGGGAGATTATCCAAGTATTTATCCAATCCAACAACATAAGGAACTTCAGCCATGACTTTTAAGCCTATTGCAGAACCTAATATTTGTGCTTCTGGTTTCTTACTCGTCTTTAGTATAATTTTCCAATCTGCTTTTCTTCCTTCATCAGTAATAAAACCAAAATTAGGCGTTTTTCCTAAAATGGCTTCAAACATATCTAGGATTCCGGAATTTCTGTTACATCTTGCCCCTAACACGGAATTGGCAAAAACGACAGCAGAAGATTCACTCCAAGCTAAGATATCACCTTTTTTTGGCGTATTTCCCATCTCTTTTAAATAACAAGTGCAAGAGAAGGTTTCCTCGGCATTCGTTAATCCAATCTTCTTTAACTGGTCTTCATATAAACCTTGTTTGTTATACATGAAGTGGTTAAAGACCAATTTTTCAATTGGATCACATTTTACATTGTCATAATCAAGAGGGCGTGGGTCCATAGTAAAGCCACCTTCAACTACTAATCCAGCAGCAATAAGTTCATCCATTAAAGGATAAACGCCTTTAAGAAGGCCTAAGCCAAAGCTCGTGACGAAGTGAGCTTTCTTATGAGTGACAGGAATTAATCTATCTGCCCCGAAAGCGTCGCCATATCTAACGACGACCTCCATTATTTTTGCTTTAGTCTCGCCTTGTTTTCCCTCTAAGATTTCTAACTCTTCGGGAGTTAATTTCATTTTAGGTTGATACATATCTCGCTCCTTTTTTAGATTTTCATAACTGTTTCGTAAGCACACCAAATCGCTGAACGAAGATTTCCAACATTTTTGCAATCGCCAACTAAATGGACATTTTTGCTTTCTTCAGTTAATGGAGTTGGCTTATAACCAATTGAAAGAATTACGGTGTCAGCAGGAATCTCAATGTCACCATTTTTTGTTTTGCAAATAATCTTGTCATCTTTTATTTCTTTCAAGCATGTTTCAAGATAGACAGGAATCTTATGTAAGGCAAAGTAATCTCTAAGATATTGCGAGTTTGCCATGCATACGCCTTTTTGCTTAACAAGGTCATCCATTGCTTCAACAATTGCAACTTCCTTGCCATCTAAGGCTAGTTCATATGCACATTCGCAGCCCGTTAATCCTCCGCCGACAACAACTACTTTGTTATCGACTTTCGCGCCATTTAGGAAATCTGTCGCATCCATTGCCTTTTCAATTCCAGGAAGAGGGAATTTCTTAGCGACGCTGCCTGTACAAATTATGTATTCATCCGCTTTGATATCTTTAATATTTTTAACTTCGGTATTGAAATGCACCGGAATATTCATCTCTTTCATTTGAAGAATATACCAAGCCAATAAATCTCTTAATTTTCCTTTGAATGAAGCAGCGGAAGCAGGAACGAACACACCACCAAGGTGATCGCTCTTTTCATATATTTCAGGCTTATGCCCACGGAGCTTCGCTACGCGTGCCGCTTCCATTCCACCAATGCCGCCACCTATGATGGCAATTGTTTTTGGAGAAGTGGTTTTCTTAATATAGTGAACATTTGTTTGCATCGTTTCGGCATTAACTGCGCAACGAGCAATATGTAATGAATCTTGAAGACTTTGATCGTTTGCTGTTCCTTTGTAGTGACACATATTGAAACAACCATTATGACAATAAATGCAAGGTCTTATTTCTTCTGGATGGCCTTCTTTAAGCTTTGTAACCCACGCACCATCAGCTAAGAATGGACGAGCGTAGCCGACTGCATCGATTTTTCCTTCTTCTATGGCCTTTGCTCCGACATATGGGGACATTCTTCCAGCAACAACTACTGGAATATCGACAAATTTCTTAATATGCTCAACTTCTTCAAGGTTGCAGTTCTCTGGCATATATATTGGTGGATGAGCCCAATACCATGCATCATATGTTCCATTGTCACAATTGAGCATGTCATATCCGGCATCTTGGAGATATTTTGCTGCCTTTTCTGATTCGCCCATGTCTCTTCCTGCTTCAACGAAATCTTCGCCAGGCAAAGCTCCGGATCTAAATCCCTTAGTTTTCGATACAACCGAATAACGCAAGGAAACAGGGAAATCTTTCCCGCAAACGTCTTTGATTGCTTTAACGATTTCCACTGGGAAACGATATCTGTTTTCAAACGATCCACCATATTCATCTGTACGTTTATTAACATACTTAAGAGTAAATTGATCGAGCATGTATCCTTCGTGGACAGCGTGGATTTCCACTCCATCAACGCCGGCATCTTTCAATAGTTTTGCGGTTTTAGCGAATGCATCAATAAATTTATGGATTTCCTTGATTGTCATTTCTCTAGATGGGACTTTGTCAGACCAAACATTTGGTGAAGCGCTAGATGAAGCGCAAATCTTATCGAAATTTAAGACTGGCTTAGATAAAACGCGCAAGAATTTATTCGTGCAGAGTTTCTCCATTGTTGGAGAGATAGTAAACGATCTTCCAAATCCTGCCGTAAGCTGGATAAACATTTTTGCTCCATATTTATGAATCTCATCCATGAATGGTTTTAATTTCTTAAACATGCCTTTTTTCTTATATAGCCATTGACCAAACATTGGATTATAAACAGGCTGAATGCCAGGCAAGATAAGTCCGACATCATGCTCGGCCTTATCTAGCAAAAACTTAGCGGCTTCCTTATCAAAATGGTTGATTTCCATCCATCCGAATAATGATGTGCCGCCCATCGAAGTCATAACAAAACGATTTTTGATTTCACAATTACCAATTTTCCATGGTGTGAAAAGAGGATTTAATTTTTCGTCCATACTTTTTCTCCTTGATACTAAATTATTATATAAAATTATTTTTATATCAGTCTATAATTATCGATTTAAAAATATGCATTTCGTGCAATAAAACAAGTCGCATAATAAAATACATACGAAGGTAAATTTATGACGATAAAAGAATACGCAGCATTTAGAAAAGAACAATTAAAAGAAGAAATTGGAAAAATGGAAACAAAACCAATTTTATCAATTATCACGGTTGGTGATGATCCAGCATCTGAAGCATATGTGCGTGGCAAAAAGAAGGATGCTGCAGAAGTGGGCATTGAAGCGTTACACACAGTATTTCTGTCAGATATTTCCGAGGACGAAGTTCTCGAATTAATTACAAAGCAAAATAATGATTCATCAATCAAAGGGATAATCGTTCAGTTGCCTTTGCCAAAGCACATCTCAGTAAAGAAGATAAATGAAACGATTTCTCCTAAGAAAGACGTCGATGGTTTTACGCTTGGAAGTCATTTCGACCCATGCACTCCAAAAGGAATCATCAATTATTTAACACACGAAGGATTCTCTTTTGAAGGGAAGAATGCTGTTGTTGTTGGACGTTCAGAAATCGTTGGAAAACCAATGGCTAGAATGTTATTGGAGAAAAACTGCAATGTTGTCCAATTACATTCAAGAACATCTAGAGAAGATAAAGAATTTTATTTTGCTCATGCTGATCTTATTGTTTCAGCAATTGGCAGAATGTTTATTTGGGATGAAACATATTCCTATAAAAATGATGCATATTTAATTGATGTTGGAATAAATAGAGGAGAAGATGGACATTTACATGGCGATTTCGTTCCTAATCTTCCTGTTAAATACCAAAGTCCTGTTCCGGGCGGAGTTGGATTACTCACTCGCTTAGCACTTCTAGAGAACCTTTTTGAAGCCGCAAAAGAAAATTAAAATATTCAAAAATCGCATATAAAACCCGCTTATTTTTGAAAATAAGCAAAAGAAAACTGCGTTGTTTCTAAACGCAGTTTTTATATTATGTTTTAAATCTTAGTTATTTTTATCTTCTGTGTTATCAATAACTTCTGGGTTGTCAACGACTTCTGTGTTGTCATCTTCTTCCTTGGGAGTTTCTTTTGCTGCCGCTTTCAAGTGACGAGCTTTAATGATTTCTAAGACTGTAATTATAGCCATAGCAATACCAGCCAACACGAGAATGACGCCTAATATTATTAAAGCAATCATGCTTGTTAAATCGGTGTTTCCAGCTAAAACGCAAAGAACGACGATTCCTAAAGCGATAAGAGCTGCGCCAAAAATGATTTCAATAATTGGGAGATATATTTTGTAAAGCTTGGAAATAATAAATCCAACAGCGAACAATGCTAAGCTAAGGCCGGAAATAATAAGTAAAACGCCAGCAAAAACAGCTAAGAATGTTGTAATAACGCCAACCGTTTCATTAAGACTTCCACCCATTTTGTTGTAAGCAACAATGATGGCAACACCAGCAGCTAATTCGATTGTTCCACCGATTACTAAATCGTAAGATAACTTTGATTTTATGGCTGCCTTAACTGCTGCATCAACGATATTTTTTCCAACAACTGGTAAGAAATTAACGATGATTTTTAAAGCTCCACCTATAATCAAGAAGATTCCGGCAATTAAGATAATTGTGGAAATTACTTGGGTGTAAGATACATCGCTATTTTTGTTCTCTGCTTGTGCGATAAAGACGAAGCAAACTATGCCAAGAGCAAAAATCAAAGCGGCCTCTAAGAAATTCCAAATAGACCAAATAAGGCCGCCCTTAGATGTGTCTATAACGTGTTTTTCTTTTTTAACTTTGGCTTCTTTGACCTCAGTTTCGGCATTTTCAGAAGAAGATTCGTCTTTGTTTTCTTCTTCCTTTGTGGTTAATTCTTTTTCTTCCATGAATTAATCCTCCTTAAGCAAAGAAAATAATACATTATTTTTTCAAAGATAGTTACTAAATTCACTTTCAAGAGCAACACTTGTTAAACATCTAAATGGTATTTCCACATTTTCGATGGCAATAAATCTTTCCAAAATTGATATTGAGCTGATTTTTCCATGAATTGTGTAGATGTAGCCATTCTGCCAATATTTGACGATTAGCGTTTCATCGGAATGATTGGTAAGAATCTCGTTTATTTCTTCTGCCTTATCCGAAGACATTTGCGGGCAAGGGGTCTTATTTCTTTCGTATTCAAGCCTTGCTAAATAGTCCGCTTGTTTCTCTAATGATTTATATGGTGCCCATTTAAGTTTTCCGCGATCACTCATTCTCTATGTCCTCCTATTTGCGTGTGTCTTGTTTTTATGGTCGAATTTTTAAGCAACGAAGAGCAGCGAAGGACGCTATTACGACCATACGCATCCCTTATTTTGTCTAAAGTAACATTCAAATCCCTTTCCTTTTTTAAAGAAACTGGATCACTTAAAAAAGATGATTGAAGCAAAGTAGAAGTAGTTAGATTTCCGTAAGATATTCCTAGCGCATATATATCTTCCGTGCCAATGTTGTCATAGAATGCCTCTTTAATATATTCGAAGAGCTCACTTGGGGACTCGCTAGGATAAGGCAAGGAATATTCTTTGCTATATATGCTTGTTTTTCTTGAAGCCCACACCCCAATCTTCTTTGCTAAATACCCATTCCTTCTTAAACGCTCAGATAAATCATCATTCATTTCCCTTAACAATAATTCGCAATCACTCACTTTGTATGGACGAATTAACGTTTGTCCATTAGACAATGATGGATTTGCGGGAATAACTTTTTCTCTAATATCGTATTCGTCGATGCCATTCGCTAAATTTTTAAGCTGAACACCCATGATTCCAAATTCTTTTTTGAGGAGGCTCAAATCCGCCTTCGCCAAACTTTCAATGCTATTAACGCCAATTCTCGCCAAATGATTTTTTGTCCCGTTAGCAATTGACCATATCTTATCGATTGGCTTTATTTTCCATAATTTCTTTTTTACGTCATCATAAGTCCATCTAGCTAAATACGGTTCTTTCTTTTTACCCTCAGTATCTAGTGCTATCTTTGCTAAAAACATATTTGGTCCAATTCCAGCTGTTGCAACTAATCCCAGTTTTTCTTTTATTTCATTTTGAATCAGCTTGATCATTCTTTCTGCCGAACCATAAAGTTTAATATATGGTCCAAGATTCAGGAAACTTTCATCAACTGAATATACATGTAAATCTTCAGTAGAAACGTATTTTAGAAAGATGCCCACAACCTTAGTTGAGATTTGAAGATAATATGACATCCTTGGAACCGCAAATATCATATTAGGAACGTCAGGAAGG
>CAVKAU010000067.1:0-3706 GCA_963654035.1 bacterium
CTGTTTATAAAGACAAAAAGCAATCGTTCTACCTTTGGTGCAGGGCGAAAGGCATCAAGCGTTTCATTATTTATCCGTTGAAAGGTAAAAATAATCTCGTTGGCTTATTTATCGTTTCCAATTTCAGCGTCAGCAAATTCGAATTTACCAAATTGCTTCTCTCAAAAATCGCCAACTTAATCTCATCGGATATCAATATCGGTGAAAATAAGCAGTTGATCAAAGAAAAAGAAGAAGAAAAACCAATCAAGAAAATGATTGCTGATCTTCGTATCAAACGTTTCTTGGGATTAGAAAAAACAACGTCATCAGAAAAACAGCATATCGATAGGGAAAATATGCAACTAGCAAGAGTCACATCAGTTTTCATGCTGCTTTTCGAAGCAATCTTCATGATTATATTTATCTTCTATGTTAACGATAAGATCGCGCTTGGCTATCACACCTACTATACAACTCCTTATTGGATCACTTCGCATATAACCCTGTACTCATTTTTCATAATAATAAATATTCTTTTCCTTACATATTCATGCCTGTATTTGGGTGGCAAGCTTAACAAATTCAAAAATCTCTCGCAAAAAACCTCATTTGTAATTGGAACTTATGTTATTCTCTGCAACATCTTTGGCGTCATTATTTCCGTCATGGACTATCAAACAAATGAGCAAAGCATTGTCTTTATGATGATGATTCTTTATACTTTCTTGGTTTATCGTCTCCACCCAATCAAATCAATGTTTTATCTTTTGGCGTTATATTCGCTATATTTCTATTTATTCTCCCACGTGCCAATGGTGGACACGTCATTCGATAATTATCAATTGAATATGACGACAAATACCCCATTTATGGGTAACATGCTTGCTTTATTGATGCTTGAGATCATTATTTGCTTCGTTTTATATAATTCAAGGATGAAAGCGGCCAATTATTGCCTGATTGATCGCCTTTCCTCTTGCAAAAATCGTTTCGCCCTTGAAGAAGACTTCAAACACATCATCAACCGTCAAGTTGTCATCATGATGCTAGATATTGACGATTTCAAACTGATTAATGACATTCATGGCCATCAGGCTGGTGATAAGATTCTAGAGGAAATGGGCGCAGCATTAAAAGAAACATTCGGAATGGAATGCGTATATCGTTATGGCGGAGATGAATTCCTCGTTATCAAAAAAGGTGATAAGCAATCTTTCCAAAGACAATTAGAAAACCTTCAAGCGAATATTGATAAGAATATTACCTTAGATACTAGAGTTACATTCTCAGCTGGCTATAAAGAGAATCTTATTGATAAATTATCTTCGCTTGATGCGGTAATCAGAGAAGTCGATCTTCTTTTATATGAAGCAAAAAGACATGGCAAAAATAAAATAATCGTTGAATGATATGCTAAATGAATTTTCTAGACTTGAATTAATTCTCGAAAAAGAGAAGTTAGACAAAATTAAGGGGACCCGTGTAGCGGTTTTCGGCCTTGGCGGAGTTGGCGGATATGTTATCGAAGCCTTAGCTCGCTCAGGCTTTTCATCTTTCGTTTTAGTCGATAATGATACGTTTTCGATCACTAATCTCAATAGGCAAATTCTCGCTACCCACGATAGCGTTCTTAAAAAGAAAACAGATATCGCAAAGGAACGGATTCTAGCAATAAACCCTAATGCCATGGTTGAAACGCATGACTGTTTCTACCTTCCCGAAAACGAAGATGAATTTGATTTTTCCAAATACGATTATGTCGTTGACGCGATAGACACGGTTACGGCAAAACTATCATTAATCGAGGGAGCAAACAAAAACAATACAAAGATCATCTCCTCTATGGGATGCGGAAATCGTTTTGATCCTAGCAAACTAAAATTAGATGATATATCTAAAACAAGCATGGATCCACTTGCTAAAGTCATGCGAAGAGAACTAAAAAAACGTAAAATCTATCATTGTCCTGTACTTTTCTCTTTAGAGAAACCGCATAAACCATTAGAATGTAACACGGAGGTCAAAGAAAACCCAAAAAGAAGATCAACGCCAGGCTCTAGAGCATTCGTGCCTTCAGTTGGCGGAATAATGATTGCCTATTGGATATTCAAAGACGTAACAGGAGTAGAAGAACCTACTTGTTAAAGGAGCAAAAAATGAAAACATCATGGGATTTAACCCCTCTTTATGCTAAAGAAGAGGATTTTGAAAGAGATTTAGCAAATTTCAAAGATGTATACGTAAGCAAAATCGCCTCATTTGAAGGAAAATTAGGCGAGGAGAAAAGCTTCATAGAATATCTTGAAACAGAGAAGAACGCCGAAGCCATCTTGCAACGTTTATACATGTATGCGAACGGACTTTCGGATTTAAACAAAAAAGATGTCAAGGGAAATGAGAGAATCGCTAGAGTCATGGCCGTTTTCAATGCTTTCTCTGCCGCAAGTTCTTATACCAATCCTGAAATACTTGCCTTAGGAAAAGAAAAAGTTGATTCTTTCCTTGATAATAATCCTGAATATAAGGCCGAATTTGACTTTACTCTTGATAAGCTTTTCCGCCAGCAAAAACACATTTTGAGCGCATTTGATGAGAAATTGCTATCTTCCTTCAATAATCTTGAAGGCGATGGGTCGGAATTATATTCTTATTTGTCTGTTGCTGACTATAAGCCAAAAACAGTTGAATTAGAAGGCAAAGAAGTAGAAGTCAATATGTCTAATTGGCATAACTTGATTGAAAAAGCTTCTTCAGCCGAGGATAGAGCAAAGATATTTGAATCGCTTTATTCCTGGTATGATGAGCATAAAAATACCTATGGGCAAATCTATAGCACAGTCCTTCATGCTCAATATGCCGAGATGAAAGCAAGAGGTTATTCTTCAATCCTTGAATCCCATCTTTATGGCAATAACATCCCTCTTTCCGTCTTCCATAACCTTATCGAGGTCGCGTCCACCGATAATGCCTCACTCAAGAAATATTATGAATTAAGAAGGAAATACCTCGGTTTAGAGAAACATCGTTCTTATGATCGTTTCCTTCAATTAGCCAAATCCGATAAGAAATACACTTACGAAGAAGCAAAAGAAACCTTCTATGATTCGATTAAACATTTCCCTGCCGATTACCAAGAAAAAGCTCGCGAAGTAACAAAAGAAGGATATGTCGATGTTTATCCAGCGTCTGGAAAAATAACCGGCGCTTATTCAACAGGCGGAGCAAATATTCACCCATATATCTTGCTTAACTTCGAAGGAACGTTAGATGATGTTTTCACTCTCGCTCATGAATCCGGCCACTCCATCCACACTCTTTATTCTGAAGAAGCGCAACCTCTTACTAAACAAGATTACACGATCTTTGTCGCTGAGATTGCCTCAACCTTCAATGAGCATAACCTCCTTGATTATTTCCTTAAGAGAGATGATTTAAGCAAGAACGATAAAATCTTCCTCTTACAAAAAGCAATCGATGAAATCGCTTCGACCTTCTACCGCCAAGCCTTATTCGCCCAATATGAATATGAAATTTCCCTTTTAGCTGAAAAGGATGAGCCAATCAACTATCAAGTACTTTCCGAAAAGATGATTGAACTTTATAAGCAATATTACGGAATCGACATTCATGAAGAAAAGGTCAAAGAGCTTGTTTGGGCATATATTCCTCACCTTTTCTACACGCCATTCTACGTTTACCAATATGCAACGTCATTCACTGCCTC
>CAVKAU010000068.1:0-2418 GCA_963654035.1 bacterium
ATAGTGGATTCTTTATAAGCCTATATATAAGGATATATGCTTAACGGTGTTTCCTTACTCTTTGAAGAGGTCAATCGCTTCACCTTCATGAATGGTGATGATGGCCTTCTTGTATCCAGAGATGTGGCCTTGATAGCGACCGCCTCTGGTTGTGCTCTTAGCAAGAACGTTGATGACTTTAACATCATCTACGCTAACTTGGTATAAGCGTTGGAAGCTCTCCTTGATAGATGTCTTATTGGCATTAGATGCGACTTTAAGAGTGATCTTGTTTTCATTTTGGAGAAGAGCCATGCTCTTTTCGGTAATGACTGGATCAAGGATAACTTCATAGTCATGATGGGTTGGGGAAGCAAATGTTTTCTTTGCTTCTTCAACTGTTTCGACTTTCTTCTTGGCTGCCATTATTTAAGTCCTCCTTCAAGGGTTTCAATGTCTTTCTTAGAAATAACTAAGACATTTGCGTTAAGGACATCGTAGACGCTGATGTTGTTGACAGCACGGAATTCTAAGCGATCAATGTTCTTGGCGCTTAAGATTACCTTCTCGTCGGAAGTGACAAGAAGAACTTTGCCCTCGGCTTTGACACTTGCTAAGTTTGCTTTGAAGTCTTTCGTGGAAACTTTGTCGGCTTTGAGTTCATCAATGACGATTATGCCATTGTTAACCTTTTGGGAGAGAACTGTCTTAAGGGCAAGTGCGTGAGCTTTCTTGTTTTGGGAAACCTTGTAGCTTTGGTTTCCGTCTGGTCCGAAGACCTTACCGCCGCCAACCCAGATAGGGGAACGGCTAGAACCTGCACGAGCACGGCCGGTTCCTTTTTGTCTCCAAGGCTTTTTGCCACCGCCACTGACTTCGTGACGTTTTTTGGTTTTGGCAGTAGCTTGGCGATAGTTTGCTTCTTCAGCAACGGCTGCATCATGAACGACTTGTTCATTCTTAGCGGTGATGCCGAAGACTTCGTTAGAGAGTTTGACTTCACCGACTTTTTCGCCGGCTAATGAAACGACTGGGAGAGTAATTGCTTTTGTTGCCATAATTCTTATTCTCCTTTCTTGCTGCGATCAATTAATTCTTTAACTTCTGGTTTCTTGAATTGCTCTAAGATCGCGCTTCTGATCATAACGATCGATTTTTTTGGTCCTGGGACACCACCTTTGACAAGGATGTATCCTTTTTCAGCATTGGAAGCGACAACAGTGATGTTTTGGAGTGTTGCTTGATGTGGGCCCCAATGTCCAGACATGACCTTGCCTGGGATAACGCGGTTGTTGCAACGGCCGTTATTGGCAAGTGAACCAATTTGTCTGTGATATCCTGAACCATGGCCTTTTGGACCAATGTGTTTGTGATATCTCTTGATGACGCCGGTATAACCATGTCCTTTGGTTGTGCCGATTACGTCAACCACTTCACCAGCTTGGAATAAATCAGCTGTGAGGGTTTCGCCAACGTTCTTGGAATAAATTTCTTCGCCTTTTAATTCATATAAATGTGCGTGTGTAGCAACGTTGGATTTTTTATAAATGCCTAATTCGCATTTATTGAGATGGCGTTCAGCGATTGGTTCATAACCAACTTGTAATGCTTCATAGCCATCTTTTTCGGTTGTCTTTTTAGCAACGACAACGTTTGGAAGGACTTCGATGACAGTGACTGGATACATTGTTCCATCAGTTGCGAAGACTTCGGTCATTCCAATTTTTCTTCCGATAATGGATTTCATGAATGTTTTCCTCCTTACTTCGCTGTGACATCGATATCGACACCATTTGGTAAGTCAAGCTTACGAATGGCTTCGACTGTTTCTTTTGTTGGATTGACAACATCGATCAATCTCTTGTGTGTACGGATTTCGAATTGCTCGCGGCTATCCTTGTATTTGAAGGTAGCTCTTAAGATTGTGTACACTTGCTTCTCCGTTGGGAGAGGTACTGGGCCAATGACTTTGGCGCCGGTTTTGTCTGCGACTTCAATGATCTTTTCGGCTGCGACGTCGATGATCTTGTGGTCGTAAGCCTGCAATCTGATGCGCAGGACTTGTTGTTTCGCCATGATTTTTCCTCCTTATTTCACCAGGCTTGCTTGATTTGGGCTCCATGCGAGTTTCCTAACTAAGCCGTTACTCGACAACGTGTATCGGTGTGTCAGCAACATCGCACTTCCTTGCTTGCGTCAGCGTGAAAAATTATCTCTCTACGCGTATACGTAGTCAACAAGTTTTTTCAACTGAAAATATAGACGTTATCTATTGTTTTTGCAAAAATCCCCTTTTTATCGGTATTTTGCTAAATTTAGTCAAAAAAACATGTTAAAATTTTATGCACGATGCACAAATAATAACATATTTAATATGCTGAAAATTGAAATTTAGGTGTTATTTTATACACTTTCTTTCCAAGCGTATTTTTCAGAATC
>CAVKAU010000069.1:0-3072 GCA_963654035.1 bacterium
CCTTTGTTGTGCCTTCTTTATGCCATTTTATAGTTAACACTGTCGCGAATTTAATGGAGGACGTATTTTAAGAATGCCAGCGTATTACAACAGCATAAAGTGATATAAGAATGTTATAATGATGATATAGTTAAGGCGACACTTATGATTATTTATCAGAATAGCAAAAAAGGATTCATCGAAGACGTAAGGGACGATCTTATCGCCGATAAAATTGAAGAAGAATTTAAAAATCACAATATTTCGCATAACAATCCTGCTGAATATAGGGCATGGACAAATTCTCTTCAGTATATGCGTAATGCGTTAGATGATGAAGAAATAGATAATGATTGCCGAGTGGCGATTGAATATCAAATACCGCTTACATCTAAACGCGTTGATTTTCTTATTGCAGGAAAAGCTAAAGACGGAAAAGCTAATGTTTTAGTCGTTGAGCTTAAACAATGGGAAGATTCCGAGCCAACCGATCACGATTATTTAGTTAGAGCGTATACTGGCGGTGCAATAAGAACAGTAACTCACCCGTCTTATCAAGCATATTCATATGCGAAAATTATCTCTAACTTCAATGAAGACGTTTATAAAGAAGACATATCTTTAATGCCATGCTCATATCTACATAATTATGAAGAGAAGAACAGATGTCACATAGATAACCCTTTTTATAAGAATGCCATCCAGCTAGCACCTATATTCCTTAAAAGCGATGCGATAAAGTTTAGAAGCTTTATTAAGCAATATATCGTTAAAAAAGGTGGGGAAGACATTCTTTTAAAGATTGAAAATGGCAAACTAAAACCTTCAAAAGCTTTACAAGATAGCGTTTCTTCAATGCTAAACGGGAATGAGGAGTTTTATCTTATTGATGAGCAAAAAGTCGCATATGAAATGATCATGAATTTAGTGAGGAAATACATTTCAAAGGTCAATAAAGAAAATAATTCTTCCAAGAAATGCACGATAATCGTTCAAGGAGGCCCAGGAACAGGAAAATCCGTTGTTGCCATTAAACTCTTGTGCGATTTGATTTCTTTAGGGTATTCTGCAAACTATGTGACGAAAAATAGTGCGCCTAGAGAGGTCTACTTTGAAAAACTTAAGAAAGATAATTTCAAGAACTCATATATCAAAAGCTTATTTAAAGGGTCTGGCTCTTTTGTTGATTGTAAGGAAAATGTCTTCGATTGCTTGATAGTAGATGAAGCCCATCGTCTAAATATGAAATCAGGCATGTTTCAGAACAAAGGCGAGAACCAAGCAAAGGAAATCATTCATTCATCAAAGGTTTCCGTTTTCTTTATTGATGAAGAGCAAATAGTAACGACAAAAGATGTTGGAAGCATCTCTTTAATTGAAGAATGTGCGAAAGAAGAGGGAAGCATGATTCTTGAAGGCGAGGACTTAAATCTAGTTTCCCAATTCCGCTGTGATGGATCTGATGGATACTTGCTCTTTTTAGATAACTTACTTGGCATTAAAGAGACGGCAAATACTGAATTTGATTTCGAATATGATTTTAGATTATACGATAATCCTTGCAAGATGAGAGAAGACCTAAGAATACTTAATAGTAAAAATAACAAATCAAGAATTCTAGCGGGTTATTGCTATGACTGGATAAGCAAGGATGGCAATGATCCAACCCTTTACGACATTAACTTAGAAAAAGGTTTTAAAGCCAAATGGAATCTTAATTCAACGCGTACTTGGGCAATAGATGAGAATTCTTTTGATGAGGTTGGTTGCATTCACACATCTCAAGGCCTTGAATTTGAATATGTTGGAGTAATAATAGGCAAAGACTTAATTTACAAAGATGGAAAAGTCGAAACAGATTACACCAAACGTAGCAAGACGGATAAATCTCTTAATGGTATTAAAACAACTAAGAACTATGCTTTAGCGGATAAAATCATAAGAAATACGTATAGAGTCTTGCTTTCTCGTGGTCAAAAAGGCTGCTTCATTTATTGTGAAGACAAAGAACTACTCAAATACATTTCAAAGATGACTAAGAAACCAATAATTTATTAATGAGTCATCCATGACACTTGCATTCACAGAGGATCCTCCTATAATGGTTGTACATACAACTAATTTTAATGTTGGTTAGTATATTTGTTGGAGGATTTTATGGACATTACGGAACGCAAAATAACTAAAATCGCTAGAGAAGCGGAGAAACTCGTTCTCTTATCGTTAAGAGAAGACGGAGTGGGGACTGCTGAAATTGATTTAATTCACGCCTTAAGGCATAATCCAGGGTGCAGCCAAGCCAAACTTTGCGAAATCCTTCATGCCGATAAAGCAGCAATAGCTAGAAGAGTAAAAAACCTTGAGCAAAAAGGCTACCTCACTTGTGAAAATGATCAAAAAGATAGGAGAAGCCACATTCTTTTTCCAACGAAGAAAGCAGAAGAACTTAAAGCAGATAAAGCAAGCATCGAGTCTTCATTTTATGAATACATTCTTTCTTCCTTAAGCGAGAAAGAAAAAGAAACATTCTCTCTTTTGCTAGACAAAGCGTATCTAGCCTCCAAAAAAGAAAGCCGCGCTGGTTTTCCTCACTTAAGAAATAAGTAATATGAATAAGAAATCCTTTAATCCTAGGAAAATAAGCTCGTATTTTCGTGCTGAATGGCTTCCATTAACTTTAGTTGCTGTCTCAGGAATAATTTATAACGTAGGCTTGCTTGCCACGCCTTATTTTGAGGGCAAACTAACCAAGACGTTATCGGATATTCTTAAGGGCAATGAAGAATGGAAAACGATGCTAGTCCTTGTTGGAATTTATTTAGCTATCGTTCTTTTTGTGCAACTTTGCCGTTTCGTTAAACGTTTTTTCGTTAGGCGTTTTGCGAATAACGTTAATCGAAGAATGAAAGAAATTCTTTACGCAAATATTCTCAGAGAAGATCGTAATTCTTTGCAAAAAGAAGGAAATGGCGAAGTGATGACTAAAGCAATTTCTGACGTGGATGATTGCGCAGAGGGAATGAGGAAGTTTACAACCGAGATTTTTGATACGGGGGTATCTTTCCTTTCGTTTGCCATAATGCTATTTGTTTA
>CAVKAU010000070.1:0-3032 GCA_963654035.1 bacterium
GGCTTGTGTGACATAATCATCAGCTGTACCCTCATCCGTTAAATCTAGTTCGGTTTTTTCATCAGTATAGGATGTAACCTCCCCTGTGGCCTCATCAACAGTTACAGTTCTAATCGTTGAATAGAATTTGCAATCATTGAATGCAACCGTACCAGCAAGATTCTTGCCAATCGTTAAAACGGCTTCTTGATTTTGACCTTTAACATCCTTATTCTGCATATTGGCATAGATAGCACAATCATTGAACGTAAGATCAACATTCTTGCCATAATCGACATCAACTAATTCACCAGCGTTGTTATATTCCTTTATCGTTCCAACAAGGTTTATCGCGGCAAAATCATTGTCATTATTTGCTGAATATCCGAAATCGTTTTGACCAATTAAGGTGCAGCCTTCAAATGTTGCAGTTGTATTTTCCGCATAAGATTGGAAAGCGGCATAGCCATTAAGTTCGCAATTACGAACGGTTAAATTAACTTCTTTGTTTGCTCCAGCGATATTGAGAGCGTAGTGGTTTGCTGAAACATCGCATTGGTCTAATGTTACATCAACTTTGTCCATACCCCAAATGGATATACCACGGTTATAACTGTTGTCCGTAGGCCCAACAATTTCAACACCAGAAAGAGTCAAAGAAACAGTCTTTTCAAGCCCGGCATCATCATAGTTGTCTGCATCAATATCTAAAACACGACCCGATGCATAGGTTTCTGGAACAGAAAGCTTCGTTGTTCCATCGCCAATGATAGTAACGTTGTTGCTAACGATTTTGATTGATTTGCTTAAGGCAATATCGTTTTCTAACTTAACGCTGATGTTTTCCGTGTTTCCATCTAATAATTCAACGAGGTCTTCTTTAGTCGAGACGGCCTTATCATAAACTGCAGCGTTTCCTTGTACCGCTTCTACACCTAAAGTGATTTTGAACTCATCGATTGTCGCTGTTGCGCTTGTTGGGAGTTCAATTGCGATTTCATAAGCAGCAATTTCGCCATTTGCTTCAAGAACGGTCCAGTTGGTAACCATTGCATCATTGCCACTAATAACTAAATCTGGAGCTTCTCCAGTAACGTTATATACCTCGCGGTATTTAATGTTTACGTTGCTGGCATTCTTTGGAGTAACGGTCAATGTAACTTTATCTCCTGGGAGCATTTTGGTGATTTCAACATCACTTCCGGTTACGGTTGCTTTTATATCGGCAGAATCAGCCGCATTAGCACTATCAGCAATTGTTCCGTCTTCGTTGATTGATCTTGGGTGATAGATTTCTTTGACTTCAACTTCGGAAGTAACGCTAACCTTACCGGTGGTAACTGTGATTTCAGTCTCGGCTTTGCTTGTGAAAAGAGCATATGTGCTTCCAACGGCAACTGCGCCAAAAGCCAAAACTGCCATTCCGGAAAGAACGAGTGTTTTTTGTAATTTACTAATTTTTTTCATTTTGATTTTCCTTTTTATTTTTTAAAACGTTATTTTGTAACGCTAGATAACTTGAATGTAATGTCGAGGTCCATTGATTGTTCTTGGGCATCATTATTGTTTGCTAAATTCTTAAACTCGTAAGAGACGGTGATTTCATTTGAACCTGCTTTTGCTATTTGTTTACTTTCAGGTATATCAAATGTCCATTCTATTTGCGAAAGGATGGCTGCTTGACTATCTTCGTTTCCATCCGACGCATAAGCTTTTGTTGTAGTTTCAACCACATAATCAAAGGCCACATCACCAGTATTGCAAAGCAAGAACGTCGCACTTCCACACATTGTTGGAACTAGTTTGACATTATCGAATATCTTTCCTGCGTAATTTAGCAAAGGAACTCCCTTGCCATCCGTCGGAACGAGATTTGCTCCGCTAGAATCCTTAAGTGTTGATAAGTCAACCGTTTGAGTTTCAATCAATCCGTCGCCATTAAGCACATCTTGTTTTAATTCTTTGAGATATAATTCAGCCTTAAGATCTCCACTAATTACTAGATGGGTATTAATGTCTTTCTTGTTTGTGAAAAGTGAATAGGTTGTGCCTATTGCAATTGCTCCACAGGCTGCTAGAGTCAAAACCGAAGCGACAAATTTGACAGTTGATGGTTTTTTCATATCTATTTCTTACCTCCTTTCCTTATCCAAACGCCTTAGCCTCAAATACCAGTTTGAAATCCAAACTAGTGCCAACGATTTCTTTAGGAATATCGTTAGCAAGCGTGTATTTGATGACTAATCGTTTTGATTCGTTTTCATTGATTTTCTCTTCGAAAACCATTTTTTCAGAGAAACACGTTGAGAATTTCTTCTCATCAAGTTTTTCGTTATCTAGAGAAACAGATAAAGTTATGTAATCATATCCAGCTTTATCGGTATCTTTTGCAAAACTCAAAGAACATGAAGCGGCTATATTTAATGTTGATTTAACTATGTATTCCTGGGATTTGCTTTCTCCTGGGGTGATGAAACCAAGATCGCAGTCTTTAACGGCTTTATTTTGCGTATCAGTAAGTGAAATATATCCATCTTCTCTTGCTTTATGGGCTGCAATCCCAAAATAAATGCCCGTACCAGCAGAAATTGAAAAAGAAAGAAAAGCGGCCAATATCAAAATGGTTTTTGCTGCCTTATTCATTTTTCGCTCCTTCTAGTTTCTTTTTCAGAAGCGTTTTCTTCTTTATATTTTTTTCGCCTATAGGCAAAAATAACACTAAGAAAAGCAATCGTTAAGACGATGAAACTCACAAGTATGACAAAACTGACTTCAGTGGCTATCATTTGCTTCTCCGTGTTATTTAACGAAAATATAGTACCCCCCCCCGCACTTTCTTGTCAAATTGAACTGCTATCAATAAAGTAGACACTGGAATCGTTCATGTGTACACCGTGACATAATTCGTTTCCAGTTAATCCTATTCTTCATGAAAGGGATAAGTTAAAAACTTTCAAGACAAAATAAACGCCATCTAGCTAAACAAAAAAAGCGAGGATAACCCCGCTACTGATGGAATCGGATTTTCAGCCAGCAATTGATTAGCTAATCGC
>CAVKAU010000071.1:0-2736 GCA_963654035.1 bacterium
CACTTCTTCTATCCTCATGGCCCAATTGGCTTAAGCGAATATGGTGCAGAAGGCATGCCAAATCTTCATTCCTCTAAACCAAAAAGGTTTGACAATACCGAAGAATATCAAGCAATCTATCATGAAAGAATGATTAAGCAAATCAACGATAGACCTTATTTGTGGGCTACACACGTCTGGAATATGTTTGATTTCGGGTCAGATGGAAGAAACCAAGGCGGAGAAAAAGGCATCAACCACAAAGGTCTTGTTACCTTTGATAGAAAAACGAAGAAAGATGCTTTCTATGCCTATAAAGCTTATTGGTCAAAAGATCCTTTCGTTCATATTTGCTCAAAACGTTATGTAAATAGAACAGATAAGAAAGCAACAATCAAAATTTATTCCAACCAAGATACCGTTTCTCTTTATAACAACGGAAAATTAATTGGAACAAAGAAAGGTGAAAAGATCTTCAAATTTGATATCAATCTTGAGGAAAAGAACGAAATCAAGGTCGTTTCAGGCAAACTTGAAGATACTGCGACAATAATTAGAGTTAAAGAAAAAGACAAATCCTACATCTTACCAAAGGGTGGTAACAATTTATCTTGGCAAAAATAAGCAGGTTTTGCAGGGATTATTAAAATTTCAAAAATCAAAAAATCAAAAAAGGCACCGCAAATGTGCCTTATTTTTGTATTAATGAAATTAGGCTAGAGGCAATTCTTCAACTTTCTTGTTATTTCTAACAAGATTGAAGAAAGCAGCGACAGCAATAATTAGCATTGTTGCGCAATACATAATGAATGCCGGTCCACCAGTGCCCATCGCTTTAACGGCATATTCATTTGTACTATCTAAACTCGTGACCCAAATCGTACCAATAAGGTAGGTTCTAGCATCGATAACGAAATAGAAACAAAGACCAGATAAAACGCACGCGACCAACATAGGAAGATAAGAATAAAGCTTATTTCCAAAGAATGCCGACAAGGCAATTGAAGCGAACAAACAAATGATTACAACAATCGAGAAAACGACAACTAAGTTGAGTTTAGAAATTTCGTATCCTAAGCATGAAGAAGAAACAATCGTTAAGATCATCGAAACAAGAATGAGGATGGCTGCGATTACATCAATAAAGGATGCAATACCAAGTTTTTTGAAGAATTTCATCTTATTTGGCTCCTTTCTTGTTTTCTTTGATAGTAAAGAAGACACTGCCAGCAAGTCCGATTGCCACTAACGCCGACGAAGCGGCAATTATTGCAATATATGCGGCTCTCCACCATGTCATATTAGAAACGATTTCCGTGTTGGAGTTAACTGTATTCATGTAATTGCTCTTGGTTATAACCCATAAGTCACGATGAATCGCTTCTTTTACGTTGGTCAGAATGCGCTTGTCATTTTGAACGTCTTGGATGTCAAATCCGGAAATCTTATCAATCGTGTCTTTGGAGTCAAAGGATGTAATTCCAGCTGCTAAGGCTTGTGGGAGATAATCTTCATCATCATTCAAATCGGAAACGATGTAACCATTATAAGCCCATTCTCCTCTAAGGATGTTTGTGAGTAGTCCTTCAGAGCAGGTGACTTCGCATGGGCCAATCTTCGAGAAGCTTGTCATGACGCCTAATAAACCAACGTCTTTTTCATCGGTATCGTATTTATCGGCCTCAAAAGCGATTTGGAAGGCTCTGAGTTCGATTTCACGACCACGTTGTTCAGTAAGATATGGTGCAACGCCATCACGGTGAGTTTCTTGATCGTTGAAAGCGAAGTGCTTTGGAGCAGCAATTAAGCCTTTATCAAGAGCGCCGATTGCATATTCCATGCCGGTATTTCCAGTAAGAATCGCATCTTCAGAATAATATTCAATATTACGTCCGTTGTAGCCATGGCGGTGCGTATTCATCGATGGACCCCAAAGGATTGGGAGACCAACAAAGAGGGCATCGTTACCAATAAGTCTTCCTTCTTCATAAGCAAGTTCATGTGAGAAGGTGGCGGCAAGCACTGGCCCAGAGGTGAATACTCTCATTTCATATTTAGCATTGGCATCGTCCTCAGAAATATGCCACGAGCACTCGGAGACGTTATCGCCAAAGTTGTTATAAGAAATCGTTTGGAAGGCTTGGTCGCCAACGCCATTAGGACCGTTTTCAGTGAATTTTCCACCTAAGAATCCAACGGAATTTAAGGCTAAGAAATCTCTGTTTCCGTGAACGATGAAATTCAAAGCATCTTCGAGATTAAGTTGATCGAGAAGTTTTGACCAATCGGAATAGTCATAATCAGATCCTTTAAGATTGATATAACTAAGATCACCTTCTGCATCGAACTTAATTGAAGATACATCATCGTTTGTCGATGGTTCATACATCAAACCGTTGATGATATTAATCATCTCATCGGTTGCAGTAAGATTTTTGTATTCCTTTGGCCAGGTTCCAGACCAATCCTTACGAGAGAGGTATGTAACTGTGTCTGGATCATCTTTATTCTCTTTATAATAATTGAAATCAGCGCCAGCAAGGTTGTTTTTAACTTGAACGCCTGCTTTAGTAACGTTGAAGGTATCTTCATCAGTCTCACTGACTTCATAGTTGTAGACATATGTTTTTCCACCTTCGCCAGACACTGAGGTATAGCCTTGCTTTGCAAGAACGTTATTAAGCGCTTCATGGGCGCCGTTCCCAATTGCAAAGTAATATTTTCCTGGATCAAGAATATAGGAACCATTTCCTCCTT
>CAVKAU010000072.1:0-10542 GCA_963654035.1 bacterium
AGGTATAAGAGAACCGTTTTTGCACTTAATTGTTTCATTTTTTCTCCCTTCACCTATATAAAGACGGGGTAAAGGAAAAAATGCCTAAAAAAGTTTAATTTGCTCTGTGTAAAAAGATTTTATCGGCGCATAGCTTTTGCGGTGGATATGTTCAATTGGACCGTATTTCTTCAAAGCGTCCATGTGTAATTTGGTTCCGTACCCTTTATGCTTAGCAAAGCCGTATTGAGGGTATTGTTTATCAAGTTCTTCCATATAATGGTCACGGGAAACTTTCGCTAAAATTGATGCGGCAGCAATATTTAAACATTGAGCATCGCCCTTAACCATTGCAATAAGCGGCTTTTCCGTTTTTAGTTTCATTGCATCGGTGATAATCATGTCATACGGAACATTTATTTTAGAGAGGGCGTCAAGCATGCATTTCTTTGTGGCTTCGTAGATATTCATCTCATCGATCATATCTGCATCAACAGAAGAAATTCCGTATGCTAAAGCGTGTTCCTTTATTTCAAGAAAGAGCTCTTCTCTTTTCTTTTCGCTTAGTTTTTTAGAATCGTTTATTTCTTCGTTGACATATGATGGGTCAAATACAACGGCCGCGGCAAAAACAGGCCCAGCCAATGGTCCTCTTCCGGCTTCATCGATCCCAACGATTAATTTAACGGAATCGCTATAAAATTCTCTTTCTTTGACTAACATTTGACCTTCTCTAAAGATATCTTGCCAAGATTTCCATCTTGAAGATCTTTGATTAATGATTGGGCGCCTTTAGAAATATCTAAGACTCCGCCTTGCAAAAGATAGCCACGTTTTTTGCATATTTCCTCAAAAACGTCCTTTTCTTCCATCTTCGAAATATCGTCTATTCCGTAACGCTCTTTCATGCAGGATGGATATTCTTCTTTTAAATAGGAAAATAGACGCGTCGAAAGATCATCAAGCGGCAAAACTTCTTCTTTGATGGAGCCAAGCAAGGCAAGACGAATGGCCTCATCTTTGTTGGGATAATTCATAGGAAGGATTCCTGGGGTGTCAAGCAAGACGAAATCCGTGGACACTTTGATCCATTGCTCGGCTCTAGTAACGCCTGGTTTGTTGCCTACTTTTGCTGAATTCTTGCCAGCTAAGTTATTGATGAAAGTGGATTTGCCCACATTAGGTATTCCTAGTATCAAAAGACGCAAAGGCTGCTTTTTCATTCCGAGTTTTGCTTCTTTTTCTCTTTTCTTTTTTACGAGAGGCTCGCTTGTTTGGACAAGCAAATTAAGAATCTTTTGATGCTTGATATCGCTTGAAAAGGAAATTATCCCTTGCTCTTTGTAATAATCGATCCAAGATTTAGTTATAAGAGGATCGGCTTTATCATATTTTGAAAGTAAGAGGATGCGTGGCTTGTTATTGATCAATTTGTCTAGCATTGGGTTTCTCGTGCTTAAAGGAGCCCTAGCATCGGCGATTTCGATTATAAGATCACACCCTTTGACCATTGGCCCAATGGCATTAAGGGCTTTAGCCATGTGCCCTGGGAAGTAATGGACGTTTTTTTGCTGTTGGAATTCGCTCATAACATTTCTAATCTCCATGGCATTATGAGACTTGAAAGATCAATAGTCTCTTTGCTTTTTCCGTTTTCATCAACGGAAAACCAGCATTTGCCGATTATTGTCACGACACGTCCGACAAAACAGCTTTCATTTACTGGACCAATTATGCGGGAGTCATTTGAGCAGCCTTCTATTCTATTGTCTCCAACAAGGAAATATTCTCCGTCATTTAAAGTAAGCTGATTCTCTTCGCCATTTGCAAAATTGGAGCCAGAATTGGTTTGTTTGATGACCGTATTCAAAAATTCTTTTGATTCATCATTCCAAGAAGAGACGTCAAAAAATGTTTGTTTAACCTCTTTGAAGGAATCTTCCCCTTTTCCTTTTATATATAAGAGGCCATCGTTAGCAAAATATAGCGTTTCACCAGGCGTGCCAATTACGCGTTTAATCTTTAATTCGGCATTTTCTTTTAAAATACCATCTTGATAATCGGAATTAAAATAAGTCACGACAATCGAAAAGCGTTTGATCGACTCTTTATATGTTGAAGCGCAATCCATCAACCCATAATCGCAAAGATAAGAATGAGATTTTAAAGAGAAACCTCCAACAAGATATGTTTTGCCAATATCCACTTCTTTTCCGTTCTCTTTTATTTTTATTTCTTTGTTTAATGTTGGATACATCGATTCGCCATTGACATAAAAACGTTTGTAACGGGCAAAATCGTAAGTTAGTTGACCAAAGGTAGATAAAACAATGGCAAAAACAAAAACAAGGAAGAATTGAAAAAAGAAATGGAAAAAGCCTTTTTTGCTCTTTTTTCTCTTTTTATTTAATGGTTCAAGGACGTCCCCTTTATTTACATCAACTAACTCCGCCATATTTTTGATTATATCAAAAAATGTATGAATAATCGTTCTAATTGTTAAAAAGAAAATGGCTCCCGAAGGAGCCATATGTCACTTTGTAATAAATGTAAGAAATTATTTAACTTCTTTGATACGGGCAGCTTTGCCAGAAAGACCACGCATATAGTGAATTCTAGCTCTTCTGACACGGCCGTGTTTAACGACTTCAATCTTAGCGATTGATGGGGAATGAACTGGGAAAATTCTTTCGACGCCAATGCCGCTGGACATCTTTCTAACGATGAATGTCTCGCTGACGCCATGGCCACGACGTTGGATGACAACGCCTTCGTAATTTTGAATACGTTCTTTTTTGTTTTCGATGATACGGACGGAAACTCTGACGGTGTCACCGGCAGAGAATTCAGGAATATCATCACGAAGTTGTGAAGCGGTAACTTCATTAACTAAATTTAAGTTCATGTGTTTTCCTCCTAATTGAATGAATTGCGTTCTCTTCAAGTTCTCATCTAAGTGACTAATGATGGCGGAGCTTGCGTAGCATGCCTAAACATGCGTGAGATATTATATACAAAGGCAAAGTCATTTTACAAGTTAATTTTAAGGAGTTAAGCATTTTTACTTGACACCCATAAAATACACCTATAAGATATTCGACGTTCTGAAAAGGAGAAATTATTATGTCAGTTAAAATCAGATTAACCCGCATTGGTCGTCATAAAGACCCATTCTATCGTATTGTTGTTGCCGATTCCCGTTCCCCAAGAGATGGACGTTATATCGAACAAATCGGTACATATGATCCAGCTTTAGGCGATAGCGAAGCTACAATCGATGAAGAATTAGCCTTAAAATGGCTCAACAATGGCGCTACCCCATCTGATAGCGTCCGTGCAATGCTTTCCGCTAAAGGCATCATGACAAAATATGCCGAAGGAAAGGCAAAAAAAGCTAACAAGGAGCAAAAATAATGATCGATTACGAGAAGGTCGTTCATGGCCTAATCGATCCACTTGTTGAGCATCGTGACTCCATCATGATTCGCGTAATGCCAGAATCAGACGAAAAAGATGTCTCCCTCTTAATTGTTGCCGAGGATGATGACACCGCTCGTTTGATTGGCAAAAAAGGCATTGTCGCTAACGCTCTCCGCGAAGCCATTGGCATCGCTGGCAAAGCAGACAATTCCAACGTTCGTATCCACTTGAAATTTGAAAGTTTCAGCGAAGATAAAGAAAAGGAGAATGACGCTGATTAATTCGGCGTCATTTTTTTGAATATGAAGACAATCTGCTTAGGAAAAATAGTAAAAACATTTGGCTTAAATGGCGTGGTGCGTTGCAAATCCGAAACATCATTTGCCTCAGACCGTTTTACGCTTGGAAGAAAATTGCTTCTAAAGAATCCAAAAAGCGGTGACGAAAAGGAAGTTGAAGTTGCCTCATTCAGAGATTCTGGCGATTATTATTTCCTTTCTTTTAAGGAATTTGAAGACATCAATCTAGTAGAGCCTTTTCTTGGTTATTCCATTGAAATAGACGAAGCTGAAGCCACTCTTCCTGAAGGTTACTATCACCTATTCGATTTAATCGGCTGCAAAGTGATCAACAACGAAGACAATTCCTTAATCGGTGAAGTAAGCGACGTTATGACATTTGCTAGCAAATCAACTTTCAAGGTCAAAGAGACTAGTGGCAAGACTTGCTACATCCCTTTTGTCATGAATGAATTTATCACTTCCATTGACATTGAAAAGAAAGAAATCCACGTTAACGTTATTGCTGGACTCCTATGAAAATCACGATCTTAACCTTATTTCCGGAAATGTTTGATGGATTTATGAGCAATTCCATCATAAAAAGAGCTATTTCTAAGGGCGTTGTTACTCTTGAATGCGTTCAAATAAGAGATTATACAAAAGATAAATATGGGAGATGCGACACTCCGCCAATCGGTGGAGGAGCTGGTCTTATCATGAAATGCCAGCCAATCATTGACGCTTTAGAAGATAAGAAAACTCCTTCTTCTCATACTGTATTATTCTCACCAAGAGGAAAAACCTATTCCCAAAGGAAAGCCCAAGAATTTTCCAAACTTGATCATCTTATTCTTATTTGCGGTCATTATGAAGGAATCGACGAAAGAGTTAACCCTTATGTCGATGAGTTGATTTCAATTGGCGATTATATCCTCACAGGGGGAGAATTACCAGCGATGTCAGTCGCAGATTCGGTTATCCGCCTTCTTGATGGAGCGATAAATAATGAATCATTGAAAGATGAATCATTTAACGATAACGCCCTTGAATATCCTCAATATACCGAGCCTTACGATTATAAGGGTGCGACCGTTCCCGATATTCTTTATTCAGGAAATCATGAAGCAATTAACAAATATCGTCGAAAAGAATCTTTGCTATTAACGGAAAAATACCGTCCGGATTTATTTGAAAAACTCGATTTAAGCAAGCAAGATAAAAAGCTCTTAGCCGAAGCTAAGAGTGGGATTGCCCCTAAATGGGAAGAAGATGCCTTGTTTAAAGGACACAAGTTCATCAAAAAGAAAGACAATTAACGTCCAAATCCACCCATGCCTCCGCCCATTGGAGGCATTTTTCCGTTCTTGGAATATTTTTGGAGCATTTTCATTTGTTCTTTTGTTTTTTCGAATTGCCTTAGAACTCTATTGATATCGGCATTGGTTTTGCCGCTGCCTTTAGCAATGCGGTTCTTTTGTGAGAATTTAAGAATTTCTGGATGCTTTCTCTCATATGGCGTCATGGAATTGATGATGGTTTCAAAATCTTTCATGCGTTTCTCGGCCGCTTCTTGTTGCTCTTCGCTAAGAGATGGAGCGCCAGGAAGATGCTTTAGAATAGAAGAAATTGAGCCAAGGCGCTGAACGGCTTTCATCTGTTTTAGCATATCTTCTAAGGTGAAGTCGCCTTGCATTAATTTCTTCGCGTCTTTAGCCGCTTCTTTCTCATCCATCACTTCTTTGGCTTTTTCAACAAGCGAGACGACGTCTCCCATTCCTAAGATTCGATCGGCCATTCTATCTGGATGGAAAAGATCTAAATCAGTGACTTTTTCACCAACGCCAGCAAATTTGATTGGAAGGCCGGAAATATATTTGATGGAAAGAGCCGCACCGCCTTTAGCATCGCCATCAAGTTTGGACATGATAACGCCAGAGAGACGAAGTTTGTTATTAAAGGCAGTCGCAACGTTTACCGCATCTTGGCCAGCCATCGCGTCAACTAAGAGCAAAACTTCTTCCGGATGAATTTCCGAATTGATGTTTTTTAGCTCATCCATGAGTTTATCATCGATTTGCAAACGCCCTGCCGTATCAAGAATAAGAACGTCATATCCTTGGGAAATTGCCGTTTCTTTGGCTTTTTTAGCAACATCGACCGGATCAACTTCCGTGCCAAGTTCAAAGAAATCTACTTGGATGGATTTTGCCAAGGTTCCCAATTGTTCAATGGCAGCTGGACGATAGACGTCTAAACCTGCCAAAAGGACCTTCTTTCCTAACTTATTTTTCATCAAATAAGCGAGTTTTGAGGCCGATGTCGTTTTACCTGAGCCTTGTAAACCGACAAGCATGATGGTTGTTAAGCCGTTTTTCGCATAGTTGATTTCCGTATTCTCTGCGCCAAGGAGCTCAACTAATTCATCATGGCAAATCTTGATTAATTGCTGAGATGGGTTAACTTTCTTAAGGATTTCTTGACCAGCGGCTTTTTCTTTGATATCAGAAGTAAAGGTTTTAACGACTTTGTAGTTAACGTCTGCTTCAAGAAGAGCGATTCTGATCTCTTTTAAAGCGGAATCCATGTTCTCTTCCGTCAAAACGCTTTGACGACGCATCTTTTTAAAGATGTTGCTAAATTTGTCAGTTAATGATTCAAATGCCATTTTCCATTACCTCCTTGATGTAATTCATATCGTTCTTTTCAATGCCTTTTTGGATTTCTTTTTTGAAAGAAAGGATATGGAGTTTGTTTTCGTATTCGTCTAATTTTGCGAGTGATTTATGCAAGCTATCAGAAACGGCTGCTTTAGAGATATGATGATTTTCAGCTATCTCCGATAAAGAAAGATCGAAAAGATAATAATCTGAGAAAATATCTTTTTGCGATGAGGTCAAAAGTTCCTTGTATTCATCAAAAAGAAGCAAGGCCTCTTCTCTTTTCTCAAGTGCATCATCATTCATCTTTCTTGTCTCCAAGTAAAAGAGCGTGCAAATATTCGTCTAAATCGAATTCCTCAAGATCGTCCATTTGCTCTCCTAAGCCAATGAAACGCACTGGAACGCCAAGCTGGGAACGAATTGAAAGGATGATTCCTCCTTTCGAGGTTCCGTCCATTTTTGTGATAACGATGCCAGTAAGATCGCAAACTTCTTTGAAGGATGAAGCTTGAGTAACGCCATTCTGGCCCGTTGTCGCATCAATAATAAGGAATGTTTCATGAGGCGCGCCTTCGATTTCTTTAGAGAGAACGCGTCTCATTTTTGCTAATTCATCCATTAAATTCTTTTTGTTTTGCAAACGTCCAGCCGTATCAACGATAAGAAGATCGATGTGATTTTCTTTGGCATATTTAGCCGCATCAAAGCAAACTGAGGCAGGATCGGAATTCGTCGCACCGGTGATTATTGGGCAGTCAAGACGCTTTGCCCAAATCTTTAATTGATCAACTGCTCCTGCTCTAAAGGTATCAGCAGCAGCTAACATTACCTTCTTTCCACGATCAAGATAACGTTTGGCTAATTTAGCAATGGACGTGGTCTTGCCGACGCCATTAACGCCAATAACAAGCAAAACAGTCGTTTCCCCTTCTTTGAATTGGAGGTCATTAACGATTGAGTCGCCACTTTCAAGATAATCGACGAACATCATGTCGACTAATTCTTCATTGATCTTTTTAGGCTCGGTGATGCTTTCTTCTTTTGATTTGGTCAAAAGAGCATCGAGTAGTTTTAAGGTGAGTTCAACTCCAACATCTGCTTCGATAAGTATTTGTTCGAGTTCATCGAAATAATCAGCGTTAACTTGGCTATAACGTTTCGAAAGCTCCTCGAGTCTATCAGCAAAGGCCGCACGTGATTTTGCTAAGCCTTTTTGATATTTTCTAGTAGCTTCTTTTTCCGGTTCGTTTTCCTTTTTTTTGGAAAATTTATTTTTTAAATACGCAAATAAACCCATACGTGCCCCCTTATTTCAATCCGACATATGCTTTTTTAGCCAAAGCATCTCTTGCAGCATTAGCTTCTGCTTCTTTTTTCGTTTTGCCCTTTCCTTCGCCAAGCTCAAAGTTATCAAAGAAAGCGCCCATAGTGAAATAATGAACGTCATTTTCGTTTGTCTCTTTAACTAAGCGATAGGTGACTGCTTGTTTATAATCGGCTTGCAAAAGCTCTTGAAGAACGCTTTTAGGATTCTCGGCAACTTCTACTTTGCCAGTTTTAATTCTTTCGTAGTAAAGGGAGATAAGAAATTCATTAACTTTCTCAAAGCCTTGATCAAGATATAAAGCTCCCGTGAATGATTCGAAGATATCCTCCATCAATGGTAGGGATTTCTTCGGATCGCTCGTATAGGAAGGACCGACTTGAACATAATCTCCTAAGCCAAGTTCCAAAGCTAGTTCCGCTTCAGACTCGGTGCGAATGAAATGAGAGCGGAGAACTGAAAGATCCCCTTGCCTCATCTCTGGGTGGAGACGGTAACAAAGCTGGCCAACCACGAAGCCAATAATTGAATCGCCTAAAAATTCAAGCCTCTCATAATCAAAATGCTTGCTTGAATTCTTTGTTCCGTTATGTGAAGAATGAGTCAAAGCCTGAATATAAAGCGATTCATCTTTAGGTTCAATCCCCATCTTATCCAATAATTCTTTAATAGGGCGTGACATTATTTTTCTTCTTTCTTGAAGGCAAGCGTTATTTGCTCGGTGATATTTGCTTCAATCATTCTATATTCAACTTCCATCGCCGAAAGGAAGGATTCAGCATCAGAGTTGCCATGGGCTTTTACTGCCACTCCGTTAATGCCAATAAGCATTGCTCCGCCAACATTCTTTGGATCCATGATCTTCTTAAAATCAGTAACAACATCTTTGGCGAAAAGATATCCGAGTTTTGTTTTGAGGTTCTTCGTAAAACCTTTTTTAAGGAGTTTGCCAATTTGTTTAGCTGTTCCTTCAGTTGTTTTAAGGAGAACGTTTCCTGTGTAGCCATCGGTTACAACAACGTCTGCTCCGCCAGCGAGAACTTGGCTTGCTTCGATATTTCCTTGGAAATTAAGGCGTTTGTCTTCTTTAAGAAGTTTGTATGCTTCCTTACCAACAGTGGAGCCTTTTCCTTCTTCGGTACCATTTGCTAAAGTCTTAATCACTGGATCTTTTATCTTATAGAACGATTCAGAGAAGACTTTGCCCATATAACCAAACTGTGCCAATTCTTCTGGGGTATTTTCGGTTGAAGCGCCAACATCGAGAATCGTAACAAAGGTTTCGGCATTCTTTCCTAAGTTAGGGAAAGACGTGATTAAAGCTGGGCGAAGAACGCCAGGAATTTTCTTTAGAATTAATGTTGCAGCAGAAAGGAATCCTCCTGTTGCGCCAGCTGAGATGACTCCGTCAGCTTTTTCTTTTGCGGCAATATTTAAGGCAACAACCATCGAAGATTCTTTTCTTCTAAGAACTTCTAAAGCACCGGCATTCATTGGGACGATATCTCTTGCATCAACGACTCTTGCAAAGGGAAGATCGTTTAATTCTTCGATTTTTCCCACGCAGACGATTTCATAATCAGGGTGCCTTTCATGAAATTTCTTAACCGCTTCGACCGTGATTTTGCTTCCAAGGTCGCTTCCCATCATATCTACAACAATTTTTCTCATATATTCATCTCCTAGACATATATCTTCTCTAGTATAACTAGAGAGAGCATTTTTTACTAGGACAAAGAAGTCCTACTTTCTTTCATTACGCTTTTTATTAATTCATTATTCTCGGGATTTTTTCGATCATTCAAAATTTTAGTGGCGTCATCTCGAGCGCATTCTAAAATCCTAAAGTCATCAATGATATTCAAAGTCGAAAAGGATGGAAGGCCCGATTGCTTAACGCCAATTATCTCCCCTGGGCCTCTTAAGCGAAGATCTTCTTCCGCCAATTTAAATCCGTCATTGGTTTTTAGAAGAATGTCTAGCTTCTCTTCGCTATCGCTTTCATCGCCTTTTTTATAAGCCATTATAAATTGTGAGAAAGACCCGTCTCTTCCGACTCTTCCTCTTAACTGGTGAAGGGAAGAAAGAGAGAAATGCGTTGGAGAATATACGACCATCGTATTGGCTTCTTTAACGTCGATTCCTACTTCGATAAGAGAGGTTGCAACCAATATTGGGCAAAGGCCGCTACGGAAAGCAAGTTCAGCAACTTCTTTGCTTTCCTCATCCATTTTGCCATGCATCATCGTGACTTTATTTGGATACATTTTCTTATAGTTTTCCGCCACTTCGATAACGCTAGTGTTTTCTTTCATTCCACCCTCAATTTGAGGAACGACAATAAAAACGCGGTGGTTGCTTTCGATTGCTTCTTTGACGATCTTTTGAATTTTTGGGTCATTTGGTTCAAGAATGGAGGTTTTTACATCTCTTTTCTTTGAAGGGAATTCACTTAAAGTCGATACGTCTAAATCGCCATACACCGTTAAAGTCAGGGTTCGAGGGATTGGCGTTGCGCTCATCATCAATAAGTCGGCATGTTCGCCTTTTCCGACTAAAAGGCTTCTTTGGTTAACACCAAATTTATGTTGCTCATCGATGATTACTAATCCTAAATAGGCATATTCAAGCGAGGAAGAAAACAAGGCATGCGTTCCAACCACTATATCAATCGTCCCATCTTTGATATCTTCAGCAATCGCTCTTTTTTCTGAAGGAGGCAATGATCCGACTAGTAAGGCGATGTTAACGTTGCTTCCAAGGAAGATTTCTTTGAGGTTTTGATAATGTTGTCTTGCTAAAGAATCCGTTGGGGCCATTAAGGCTCATCATCAATAAGTCGGCATGTTCGCCTTTTCCGACTAAAAGGCTTCTTTGG
>CAVKAU010000073.1:0-2497 GCA_963654035.1 bacterium
AGTTAGAAGGATTGAAGCGAGAGCGTATCCAATAAAAGAGAGGATGAAACGAAGCCGAAAATGATCACGATGTTTCAAAACGAAGAAAAAAAGAAGCTCAGCAGCAAAAAGCTGCATGATGTAGCCATGGTAAACATGTATTTCAAAAAGCTTGAGGAATTCCATTTATGCATTCCTTCCTAGATGAATTGTCAAAGAATTGAGGAAATCGCTTTTATAGACTCTGCTTAATGGGAGAGACTCATTGTTTACGACGACATCCGTGTGAGAATAGTTTTCGACATGAGCTAAATTGACCATGATTGAACGATTGATTTTACAAAAACCTTCAGGAACAAACTTTTCTTGCAATTGATCAAGTGTTGTTCTCATGCGGTATATTTCGTCTTTGCAATGAAAATAAACGTAATGTTTGTCACTCTCTAAAAAATAAATGTCTCTGAAAAGAACCTTCTTCATCGAAGTTGAGGAAACCTCAATGTTGAATGAATTGCCTTTTAAAGAAGAAACATATTTAAGGATATGATCGAATTTCATGCTAAAGAAGGAGTAGTTCATTGGCTTAACTAGGTAATCGTAAGCGTGAACTTCATATCCTTCGACGGCAAATTGGATTAACTCAGTTAAGAACACGATGCAAACGTTAGGATCTTTTTTACGCAAGATCCTGGCTGTTTCAATCCCATTTTGTTTAGGTAATCCTATATCCATGAAAACCAAATCAAAATTATCGTCTATGTGGGAGAAGGTAATTCCATCATTAAAATAAGAGACATCAAAAAGAATCTTATGCTCTTGAGAATACTTGCTGAAATATTCCTTTATGGTGTCTTCCCATTTCTTTTGATCTTCAATAACTGCGAATTTTATCACGTAAAATTTCCTGCGCTTACTTAATAAAAATATAAAAGGGAGAAAAAAGTTTTGCAACGCTTTTTAGGCTGAAATAACGCTAGATAAACTAATTATATTTTAAATTTAATGGGGTTTTAGGAGGGATTTTTAGAAATCCATCTAAAGAGAATTTTCTTTTATATTCCTAAGAATTTATAATTTATTCATGGAAAGTGAATTCATCAAAAAAGAAAACTCAAAGGTGACTGTGTTATTCGTTCATGGAATCTTAGGTTCACCAAAAAGATTTGAAGAGCTATACGACTTGGTTCCCGATTCTTTTTCCATAGTTAAATTAGTCCTGGACGGGCATGGCAAAAAAGCAAAAGATTTCCGTAAATCGAATATGAAAAAATGGAAAAATCATGTGCGAAACACCATTATTTCTCTAAAAAACGATAATCAAAAAATAATATACGTCGGACATTCAATGGGCTGCTTACTAGGAATCAATGAAGAAGTTAATGGAACATCTCCTGATGCTTTATTTCTTCTTAATGTTCCTTTAAAACCTCATTTAAAATGGAAAATGGCTTCTGCATGTATGAAGTTGCCTTATAAGAAAGAAAAAAATCTAAGCAAGCAAGAAAAACTCCTTAAGGATAATTGTTCAATAACTTTAACTAAGAATCCCTTTGCCTATGTTTTGTGGGTTCCGCGTTATTTAGAACTTTTTAAAGAAATGAGAAAAGAAAGATCATATATATCTAAAATAAAGCATACATGTATATGTTTTCATGCAAAAGAAGATGAACTGGTATCTCAAAAAACATATAAATATTTAAAAGGCAATTCCAATATAAAACTTTTCTATTTGAATGATTCAACGCATTATTCAAACGGTGGGGAAGACCTCGTTCTAATAAAGAATGAGTTCACCAAGTTGATGAAATCTTTCGAAGAAGGCGAAAATGCGTTTCAATCAGATTTCTTAAAAGAATTAAGAAAAGTAATTAAGCCTAAGGAAATAAAATAACAATGTCACCTACGAAAAAGAACTATCAATTAGACATCAATTTATTAAACTTGCAATAGACGGAGGTGAGCAGAAATTCATCAATATGTTTTCAAAATTTATGATGCCGTTTTTAAATGATGAATGAAACGGCCTTTGATTTCGACAAATGTAGTTTGTTCTAAAAAAAGAAAGGCGGATATCCGCCTTTCTTAACTTAAGAATTTGATATGTCATTCAATGATTTCGACTTTATCAATACAAGCCAAGGAAATCTGCATTATTCATAGTGTGACCACATTGAATGAACGATTACATAGTTATTTTCATAATCGACACGGTAAACAAGACGATGCTGAATGTTTATTCTTCGAGAATAATATCCTTTTAAATCTCCAACGAGTTTTTCGTAAGATGGCGGGGTTGTAAATGGATTTTCCGAAAGCAAAACTAGCAGAGATTTAGCCTTTTTTTCTAGGCCAGCCATTTTTAATTTTGATTTTTCTTTCTCTGCATTTTTAGTAAAAAAGACGGTCCACATCACCATTCCTCACGCGGATTGAATTTTGCCATTTCTGATGTCTTTTCTTTTTCGCCTTCTTTAATTTTGGCAATAAGCTTAGGCTGAGACATAAGATAAACTGTTTC
>CAVKAU010000074.1:0-2829 GCA_963654035.1 bacterium
ATTCTAACGTATACATTGGATTACCGTGGCTCGATGTAGATTTTGTCCAATCGCTTTTAAGCTCATATTCATTCAAGAGTAGATTGTCGGTAACTATTTGTTGTACTTTGCTTAAATTCCAGGTGCTGCCAACAAAATTGTGCAATACGAAATAATAATCGCTATCTTTGTTATAGCAGGTATATAAAGCATCGCTTGTTCCGGTGAGGCCAAGATAACCATTAAGATTGCCAACTAATTTATCCATGGCTGTTTTTGCTGTATATGGAGTTCTGCTACCAATTGTTATTTCACATGTTGCTATGCGTTCCTTATCTTCATTTGGCGCCTTTAAAGTTGCAGTAATCGTAACTTTTTCGCCAACAGTTGCTTTGCTAGTTACATTAACTAAGCCATTTTCATCAACTGTGACGCTTTCTTCTTTGCTTGAGGAATATTTAACTTCATAAGGTAGCATCGATCTATTTATATTAAGTTGTTTTGAATCGCCTTTTCCGATGGTCAATTCTTCTTCGTCAAAAGCAAAAACCGGTGAATGTTTGCTTTCGCTTCCTTTGCCAATCATAATTTGCGTAACGTCATTTTCTCTTCTGAAAGTGAGGCGCAAAGATCCGTTAGCATCTTCAAAATATGTTTCATTGTCAGTATTTTTTCCTTTGAAGTACGCTTCGCTTTCAAAAAAGGATGAGAGATATTCGTAGGATGAAGAATCCGTGTCAAATATTTGAACCTTTAACACATCTTGATTATTTTCGTCTTTTTCGTTCGTGTATTTGAGTTGTTTAGTTGATGGAATTGAGGAAGGGATTGGACAAGTTGCATTAATATTCTTTTCTTTTAAGAATGAGGAAATCGCTTCGCTTGGCCATGAAGTCGAAAAATTCGAAGTTGGCGTCGTTGATTGAACGAGAATGCAAAACGCATATTGAACGGCGATGCCATTATATTCATAGTTATATATGATTGAAGCGTTAAGTGATACTGTTTCTTCCCATGTTGCAAAGCTTCCCCAGCCATCGCCATGAAGCCCGGCTTTTTCTAAGCGCGTGTAATAATCAGTGTCAAATTCGATATTGGCTTGAGTTTCGGCATAGACATACACTTTGCCGTTTTTATCGTACGAGTAATAATTCTTGATGTCTTTGGCATAAAAGGCAGGGATGGTAATTCCGCTCTTTTCTTCGATTTTCGAAAGTATTTCTGATGGCCAGTCCGTTGTTTTTTGAGGATTGGCCGAATAGCCAAATTGAAAAAAGTTTCCATTAGTAAAAGATATGGCAACGGAAATAAAGGATCCATCAGCAAGGGTCTTACGCAAAATATGCATATTATATGTTTTGCTTAAGGCCGCTTCTATAACATAGCCATCATCTTCTAAAATAGCTAAGGTGTTTTCTCTTAAGTCAATAGTCGAAGAATCAGAAATCAACAAAACATCTTCTGCCGTATGATAGATTCCGTAATTCATTCCCATTTTAAAGAATGGCAATTCTACCGTTATTGCCGATTTCATTAATTCAATATTTGTCTCTTTCCACGCCACGTCATCACTAAATTTCGTTGTTAAGTTGTTATAGCACGAAATGACGTTTCCAGAATGAATTGCCGATGTCGAGGAGGTTGCTTCTTGAGCGTCTCTAAAAGTATAAGAGATATCGAAGCCATTATTTTTGCCGTCTTTCGTTAATTCATAAAATGGTTGACCGTTTGAACTTCTTTCTGGTTTTCCGTTATACCCATTGATAGCATACCAGTTATTAGCATTAAGGTTTTGATAGTAGTTTGTTAACGTAAAAGAGTCGGATTCATCGCAAATTTGAAGAATATCTTCGCCATTTTTCCCTTTGGCAATACCATAGGTTATTTTGCCGTTTAATAATCCTTCAGGATAAGGAAGCACTTCACCACAGTATTCAATCATTAAGGTTTGAAGTTCTTTATCCCATTCAGAAGAATCGCTAGAAGACGAATGATCATCTATGGATTCGCTAGAAAATTCTGTTTCGGAAGAATCTTCTTTTGAAGACGAATTATCATTGTTGCAGCCAACGAGCATAAAAGATGCTAGGCTAAGGACGAATATTTTTTTAAATTTGTTCATAAAAGCTCCATGTTCTCGTTTAATTTAAACCTTGAGAAAGAAAAAGTAAAACTTTGTTTTCTCTTTTGCCAAAACATTTCGTAAATATACTGTTTTCATAAAAATTAATAAAAATGAATTTAGTATAAAAATAGAGTATGAATTTAATTTTCTTATGTTAAAATTTAACACGTATGGAAAAGAAAATAGAAGATGCTAAAGAGGATTTAAAAGAAACGCACCTTGCTTTGCAAGAAATTAAGAAGAAAAAAGATAAGAAAACGAGAAATTCGGCGATTATGGGTGCGATTATGATTGTAGCTCTAACGGTAGCTGTGATTTTAATGATCGTTAATTTTACGGATTTAAATGAAATAGCCAATGTTTTTGCCTCAATTGGCAGCAATAACAATTGGATATGGCTTTTGGTCGCATTCTTGCTAACGATTATTTTCCTTTTTTTCTGGCCAATGAGTTTAATTGCCTTTTGCCGTTCTAATGGTATCGATAAAACGGTTGGAAAACGTAACCTTTTTAAAATATCGACAGTTGAGCAATTTTATAACAATGTCACCCCTTTTGCTTTTGGCGGGCAGCCAATGGAAATTTATTTAATGAAAGAGTGCGGAGCGGATATGTCAAAGGCGACCGGCTCTGTTCTTGCTACCTTCGTCGTACACGTTCTCGCTTCTAATATTTTCGGCTTTATCGCTATCTTCTTCTTCCCTTATTACATTAAGGGCTTAACG
>CAVKAU010000075.1:0-2810 GCA_963654035.1 bacterium
TTCAGAAGCTATAGCGGCAATATTATCGCTAGTCGTTTTATTCAAAAGCATTGAAAAAATGGATAAAGTAAAAACTAAAGGCTTTGATAAAAATATTTTTAAAGAGATTGTATCCGTTTCCATTTCTTCTATTCTTCAAGGATTGTTTATCTCTATTGGTGGAGTATTGATTACGACAATCTTAACTAATATTGGTGGAAATAACGTTGCAGGAGGTTATTCTGCGGCATATAAGATTTGCTATATCGCCATTAATATCTTCACCGTCTTTTGCAATGCCTTAACTAATTTTGTTTCGCAAAATGTTGGCGCAGGAAAATATGACCGTATTATGAAAGGGTATTATTCAACCCTTATTATCAGCGCGGTATTCTGCGTCATTGCCATGATTGTTATTCTTCCCTTCCGTGAATTCTGGGTTAAATTATTCCTTTCAAGCGAAGATAATGAAGATACGGCGGTAATCATTGATTCTGGCATGTTATTTATTTCTTCAGTCGTTCCTTTCTTTGTTTTCATGGTTGCGAAGATTCCTCTTGATGGCGTTTTAAAAGGATCGATGGATATGCTTGGCTTTACTCTTGGAACATCGGTTGATTTAGTTGTTCGCGTATTAGCCGCGCTAGTCTTAGGCCATTTCTTTGGCTATCAAGGAGTTTATTTTGCTTGGCCAATGGGCTGGGGTGTTGGAATGGTAATTTCCGTAATAATGTTCTTCGTTGGAAGATGGAAAAAGAAATGCCATTATCCCACAAAAGAAGAATTGCAAACAGAGACTGAGGATTAATCAAATATCCAAAAACATTGCTAAAACCCCTATGAAATTATAAAAAACTCCTTCAATAATCATTTTATGAAGGAATTTTTATTATGTTTATTAATCTGCTTTTCTATTTATCGCTCCAAGAGATTGGCGGTATGGATTAGAAGCAAAATCAAGCGGTTCTTCTTCTAGATATGTCGAATATTCCGAATCAAAGACCTTCTCTTCTTCCATATTTGCTAATTCCATTGCTCTGTCTAAGCCTAATCGAGAAGATACATCATCTTTAAATTCGTTCTTTGGCAACGGATCGAAAGAATAGTAATCTCCAAGATCATCAATATTCTCTATTAGGCTAGTTGAATAAAAGAGATTGTTCTCAAAAGAAAGGTTTTTCATATTTCCTAAGGAAATTGATGGGTTGTTGCTTTTTGCATAGAAAATATTGTTATAGCAATGCATGGAACGATTGTCGTTTGCTTGTAGCAAAATCGGGGAATCCGAGGAACAGGCGATTATCGTGTTGTTATAGCATTCTATTGCACCAACATAATAGTTTACATAGATAATGCCCTTTCTCCCTTTATCGTTGATGGAGACGTTATAACGGAGAATTATTTCGTCACTTGCTCCTTTGCCAGTCGATGAGTCAGAATTGCAATTGAGGAATAGCCCAAAAGAATTATCATGCGAATAGTTATACTGAAACGTTACTTTCTTGCTTTGAAGATCTGCATCAAGCATTGCCCCATCTTGATATTTGCCATTCCCTTGATCGGAGGCCACATTGTTATATCCTTCGTTTCTTTCAACGATTATTTCATCAACATAGGAGGTGACGATGCTATTGCCGGCCTTACAAGTTGTCGCACTATCATGAACGATATTGTTTTTAATGTAGCTTTGATAGGCATTTCTTAAGAATATTGCATTCTTTGCCACATTAGATATTTCGTTATTGTAGATAAGCAAATTTTGATGAGCGGTAGACTGGAATGTATCTGAATATGGTGAAACCTTTTCTACCTTACTTCCATTAACCTTATACCAGGAAGCTACTCCAACATTTGAAACATTATCAATCTTGCAGTTTTTAATCGTTAAATCCTTGCTTCTAGCCTTTCCATCCTTGCTCCAAAGATGAATTCCACCAGTAATCTTTGATTTTGTGCTCATGCCAGTGTTTTCTTTATCGGAATAGCCGTAAATATCATGAATATAAAGGTTATTTAACGTGATTCCAGCATAAGTTTTTATTTCGGTATTTTCGCTTGTGAGTTCAATTAAAACTCCTCTGCGGTCTCCTTCTTCTTTGTTAGAATCAAATATTTCAAATCCTTCAATAGTAAGATATGAGCAATTTTTGATATAAAGAATTCCTTCACCTAAAAAATTGTTTCCATCGATTTTTGGAAAGGATCCTTCGCCATAGGTTGAAATGATTATCGGATGCTCTTTTGACCCATTGATATTCTCTAACTTAAGTTGACCTTCAAAGGAAGAATTCTTCTTAAAAAGAATCTTGTCTCCAGAGACGAGTTCCAATTTTGAAAAATCCTCCAAAGAAGAGAACGGGGAGAGTTTACTCCCGTCCCCTTCATTTGAAGTCGAATCAAAATAATATGTATTTGCTACATAATCATCGCTAGATGAGATCTCCTCTTGACTAGAAGAAACGGTTTCTGATTTACCTTCCTCACTTGAAAAGGATGAGGACGTGTATTGATTATTGTTGCAAGAAACCAACAAGAAGCTAGCAATGATTCCAATATATATCTTTTTGTTCATATGCTTATACGTTTAGGAATTTGCTTTCTTTTTTCCTAACTTCTCTTTTAATGGGGTCTCTTCAAAGACGATAGCAAAAGCAAAGAAGGCTAAAGAAAGTCCGAAGAGCACATCAACGCCAATCGTTATTCCCTTAAGAACATTTTTCCATGGTGGGGTGATGGTGATGAAAACCGTTGTGACGTCAATCCCATTCATAGCGTTAGACTTAACAACCGTATAAAGTATACGATGTGTCTCTTCACGCATAGCCTTAGTT
>CAVKAU010000076.1:0-2603 GCA_963654035.1 bacterium
CTATAAGGCATCTTTTTCTTTTGCAAAATCATATTCGAAAGCTCTTTAAATCAATATTTCGGTAATTTTTCACCGAAATATTGAATATCTTTTTTATATGGTTATAATCTAAATGAACACGTTCATAAAAAGGAATAAAAATGCCTAAAATCATTAAAAACGTAAGAGAAAACATCATTTCAAGCACTGAAGAAATAATCCTTGAGAAAGGTTTTAATGCCTTGACGATGAGAGACGTTGCAAAAAAGACTGGATATGGCGTAGGAACCATCTATAACTATTTTCCTAATAAGATGAGCATTCTTGCTGCAATTCTCCTTAACGAATGGGTCATAGAAGAAAAGAAATTAGAGGAAAAAATTCAAAAATCCCCCACATTTCCCATCTCAATTGAAACGATATATTCATCAATAAGCAACTTCTTCCAATCCCATAAAGAACTCTTCTTCTCGATTCAAATCCCTTCAGATATACGTTCAAAAATCCATTTCGGCCACGATGCATTTATAAAAAACATTGAAAAATATGTCATAGATGCTCAAAAAATGTTTTCTATTCAATCTAATGATAAAGACCGTTATGTCGCATGTTTGTTATTAATCCAAGCGGCATCAACATACGAACTTTCCTTTAACGAAATCGACGAACCGTTAATTAAATTGCTTACAGGAGGTAAATAAAATGAGCGATTTTAAAATATTGGAAGCAAAAGACAATTTCTATCAGACTTCACTTTTCTTCCCTATGCCAGTGGCAATGGTTGGAACCCTAGCTGAGAATGGAGAAACTAATCTTGGCCCTTATTCGTTATTGGCACCATATTACATTGCAGGCAAAAAATATTATGCAATGTTATTAGAGTGCCGTAATTCCTCAAATACTGCGCAAAATATTCTTAGAACAGGAAAATGCACTCTTAATTTCATTCCAGATGATAAGAAATTATTCAAGGAAGCGGTAAGAATGGGTTGGCCAGGAGACACCACAGAAGAGAAAATGAAAAATTGCATCTTCGAGTTGGAAGATGGCGAGATGGCGAAAACCCACCCAAACGAGAAATTCCCAAAAGTAGTCAAACAATCTTTCCAAGTAATTGAATGCACATGGATGAAAGAACTTGATAACGCCCAAGATGATAAGCCAGGCGAATTAAATGGCTATCCTGAACCGTATCACGATTTTAATGGCATCACTTCAAAATTCGGCGCTCACTTCATTCTTCGCATCGATCGTATTTTAATGAAAGAGAAATATTACAACACAATCGTCAACGGTGTGACAGCAAGCGGTTTCCCTAAAGTTCCGACAGACTTTGGCTATCGTGATTCTAAATATTTCTGGTGCTCAAGATTCAAGAAGCCTCGCCCAGAGCTTCTTCCAATGCGCGAAGCGTCTATCTCAAGCGTCAGATACGCCGCGGAAAGACTTCAAACCGATGTTAAATTTACCGATGACGCACTTGCTAAACTTGTTAAGGTTCCAAGAATCTTCCTCCCAACCGCTTTAAAGGGCTGCGTTAAATGGGCTGATGAGCATAACGTTAAACTTATAACAGAAAAAGAAATGGAAATCATTAACGATAAACGTGCTAAAGAGAAAGGAAAAGACAAATAATGAAATTAGTAATTGCGGGTGCCTTTGGAAATTTAGGCACGGATATTCTTAAAGCGGCTATAGAAAGAGGCCATGAAGTAGTCGCGCTTGATATGAAGGAAAAGGACATTCCTTCACTTAAGGGAAAATACGTTTTCCACGCAATCGACGTCACAAAACCAGATACTTTAATAGGTGTTTGCGATGGCGCAGATGCCGTTATAACAACTGTTGGATTAGTTGGGGCATCTAAAGTCTTAACGAATTACGACATTGACTTGAACGGTAATTTAAATCTTCTTGCCGAAGCTAAAAAAGCCGGTGTAAAGAAATTTGGCTATGTATCCGTCATTAAGTGCGATACAGATCCAAGTGTTCCAATGCTTGAAGCAAAGCATCAATTTGAAGAGAAATTGAAAGAATCCGGCTTAGAATACGTAATCTATCGTCCAACAGGTTATTTCTACGATATCGCAAAAGTATTTATGCCGATGATTGAAAAAGGGAAAGTCACTCTCTTAGGACGTAAAGATTATCCGGCAAACGTTATTGATACGAGCGATTTGGCTGATTTCATCTTGCTTCACCTTACCGATACAAACAAAACATATAATATCGGCGGAAAAGAAACTTATACCTACAAAGAGATTGCCACAATGTTCTTTGAGGCGGCAAATAAAAAGCCAAAGATCTCTAGAGCTCCAGTATTCCTTTTTGATTTAATTATCAAAAAAGCAGAGAAAGAGAAAAATGGCAAAGGGCCAATCGTCCGTTTCTCCAAATGGACGTTGACTCATGATTTAGTCGGCGAAGAAAAATACGGAAAACTTTCCTTTAAAGAATACATTAAATCTCTTTATAAAAAGGAGGGAGAATAATGGAACTTATTTGGATTGTTACAGGAATTTTAGCTGGTGTTGCGGCAATTTGCTGCGCAATCGGCTTTGCTAAATTCGTCTACTTCATGTCAGTTGGCTATGGGTTTGCTATTGCAGGCATGGCTATATCCC
>CAVKAU010000077.1:0-9229 GCA_963654035.1 bacterium
ACTCAGTCTATGGAACTCCACTTGAATCCACGACTTACAAATTCGCTAAATGTCTCCAAAAACGTTTCGGCGTTATTGAAGGCGTTACCGATCATAACTATATAACCAATAGTTATCACGTAAATGTTCGTGAAAATATCAATGCCTTTGATAAATTAACGAAGGAAGCCAAATTCCAACGTCTATCTCCTGGTGGAGCTGTCTCATACGTCGAAGTTCCAAACATGCAAGATAATATTCCTGCCGTCCTTGCAATCATGAAACACATGTACAACACAATTCTTTATGCGGAATTGAACACAAAGAGCGATTTCTGCGATTGCTGCGGATATGATGGCGAAATAAAGATTGTTCGCGATGGAACTGGGAAACTCGTATGGGAATGCCCAAATTGTGGTAACCGCGATCAAGCAACGATGCATGTTGCTAGAAGAACATGTGGCTACATCGGGACGCAATATTGGAATCAAGGAAGAACACAAGAAATTCAAGATCGTGTCCTTCATCTCTCGTGCCCGACTTGCGATGCTGACAAACATTAATCTATAATCCCTCAAACGAGGGATTTTCTTACAAAGGAGTTATTATGCATTATGGTCAAATAATGTTAGCTGATTCAGCCAATGGCGAAGGCATACGTTTATCGCTATTCGTTTCGGGCTGCACTAACTGTTGCAAAGGTTGCTTCCAACCCCAAACATGGGATTTCCTTTTCGGCGAAGAATTCAACGAGAAAACTGAAAATTTCATATTAAACGAATTAGAAAAAGATTATTATGCGGGCCTTACTCTTCTTGGCGGAGAACCCTTTGAAATTGAAAACCAGCGGGGAACTATAGGGTTAATTCGGAAATTTAAACAAAAATTCCCTAACAAAACGATATGGTGTTACACGGGTTTTACTTATGATCAAGACCTTCTTCCTGGTGGAAAACGCTATTGCGAAGTAACTGATGAGATTCTTGATTCATTAGATATTCTTGTCGATGGCAAATTTATTTTAGAAAAAAAGAACATCTCCTTAAAATTCAAAGGATCGGAAAATCAACGAATTATTGACATGAAAGAAACGCGCAGAAGCGGTCATATTGTTCTATCTCCGTTGAATAATTAAGCATTTTTCGTTTCTTTTTATTCATAATCATTTAAGATATCAACATATGGAAAAGAAATTAGAATTATTTGAATTACGTCGCCATGGCGAAGCAGACGTAGAATTTTACGCTCTTGAAGAGCTTTTCGCCGCCCTTATTGAAGCAGGATATTCTTTAGAAAGACATTTTTACGAAGATGGTGATTTTGCTGATACTGAAGCTAAAACAATCATTGGAAAAGAAGGATTAGACATTCTACCGATTGCTAGAATGGATGGAAATGTCTCCATCAAAGGAAGATACCCATCAATTGATGAAATAGCTGAATACTATGACATTACAATAACCTATGAAGATGAATGCCATGACGATTGCTGTTGTGGGCATCATCACGAAGAAGATGGATGCTGCTGTGGCGGGCATCATCATGAAGGAGAATGCTGCTGTGGCGATGAAGGCGAAGAGCATGAATGCCATTGCCATGATGACGACGAATCTAGCGAATGCTGCTGCCATAACGAAAAATAAGGGATGCGTGTATGGATAAAGCCTTAATTCGTAAATATGCTGAACTGATAATCCATTCGGGAATCGCATTAAAAAAAGACGAAAAACTTATCATTAGCGCCAATGTAGATCAAGAAGATTTCATTGCCATTCTCACCGAGGAAGCATATAAAGCCGGCGCAAAGAACGTATATGTAAATTGGACCTCACAAAAAGTCTCCAAAGCAGCTTTGATTTATGGCGAAGAAGAAAATCTTTCTACTCTTCTCCCTATGGAACTAGCTTATTGGAAATTCCGTGGTGAGGAACTCTCTGCTTTCATTTGGATTGATTCTGACGATCCAGACGGAGCAAAAGGTGTTGATGCCGCAAAAGCGGCAAGGATTCGCCAGGCAAAATACAAAATTTACGGCAAATATAAAGAGATGGAAGAAAACAAAGTTGCTTGGTGTATTGCTGGTGCTCCAGCAAAAGAATGGGCAAAGAAAATCTTTCCGGAAGATGATTATGAAGTCGCAATGGAAAAACTTTGGGAGAAGATTCTTTACACATCTCGCGCTTTAGATGGAAATGGCATTGCCAATTGGGAAAAACACGACATAAATCTTAAAAAACGCTGTGATTATCTAAATTCCCTAAGGCTCAAAGAATTACATTACTCATCTAGCAACGGAACTGATTTCACCGTTGGCCTTATTCCTGGCGTAATATTCCTCGGTGGAGGAGAAACGACCATCGATGGACACTTCTTCCAGCCTAACATTCCTTCTGAAGAAGTGTTCACTTCTCCAAAGAAAGGAATTGCCGAAGGGATCGTATATGCGTCTAAGCCATTAGTCTACAACGGTATTCTTATTACTGATTTTTGGGTTAAGTTCCATGAAGGAAAAGCAATAGACGTCCATGCTAAAACAGGAGAAGAAGCACTTCGTTCCATTCTTACTCTTGACGAAGGATCGGCATATCTTGGTGAATGTGCACTCGTACCTTTTGATTCTCCAATTAATAACACGGGCCTTTTATTCTACAACACATTATATGATGAGAATGCCGCTTGCCATCTTGCTTTAGGAAGAGGCTTCACTGAACTATATCCAAATTTCCAGAACTATTCCGAACAAGAATTACGTGATTTTGGCATTAACTATTCTCTAAGTCATGTAGACTTCATGATTGGTTCGAAAGACTTAGATATCGTAGGAACAAAAGAAGACGGTGAAAAAGTCCAAATCTTCCATAATGGTAACTGGGCGTTTGAAATATAACCACATAACATTTTATAACGGGTCCTTGGAAAGGCCCGTTTTTCTAATCTAGGCGGAGCACCCAAGAATCATGCGAAAATTCTTTTGTCAGTTTTGCAATCCCGATAGCCCCTATGAATGCTATTTTGATTCCTCCATAGAGCAATAATGTAATTTACAAAATATTTGCTAATCTCCTAAAAAACAATATAATTTGGGAGAATAAATGGAGGATTGGGAGAATGCGATATTTCGATTATTCAAGTTTCCTCAACCGCAAATGGGATAAGGAAACCGTCAATTACGTTGCATTAATCAGGGAATGTAAAGGAAGAGAAGAATTTTTCCTTGCTCAAAAACCACAAGAACTCGAACGCTTAGTAGATGTCGCAATTCGCCAATCCACGGAAGCAAGTAACGCGATTGAGGGTATCCGCACCACAAACGAGAGGCTGAAAAAGATCGTTGAGGAGAAGACGACCCCTAGGAATCGAGATGAAAAGGAGATTCTAGGATATCGTAGGGCTCTAGCGATGGTCCACGAATCCTACGAATATATTCCAATACGTCCAAATTGTATTCTCCAGCTTCATAACGAGTTGTGCCGTTATGCTGACGTGTCTTACGGCGGTAAGTTCAAGAACTCGCCAAACGAGATTGATGCTATATTGCCAGATGGTACTAAAAAAATGATTTTCGAGCCATTACGGCCTTATGAGACACCGATGGCAGTGGAAAGTTTATGTGAGGAATACGAAAAGGCCATCGGACAATACGGCATTGACCCTCTTTTGGTAATTCCTGTTTTTATCCATGATTTCCTTTGTATTCATCCTTTTAGCGATGGCAATGGCAGGATGTCGCGCTTGCTTACGACTTTGTTACTATACAAATCTGGTTTTGCCTTAGGCAAATACATTTCTCTCGAGAAGAAAATTGCAGACACCAAAGAAGATTATTATGACGCCTTAAGCGAGTCTTCCGAAGGCTGGCGTGAAGGACATAATGACGACACCCCTTTCATTAAATATATTCTCGGCACGATTCTCGCCGCTTACCGGGATTTTGAAGAGCGAGTCGAGATTGTTTCCGCAAAACTTCCTGCCAAAGAGGCGGTTAGGGAAGCCATCAAGAAGAAACTTGGCAAGTTTACCAAATCTGACATCATGGAACTTTGCGCTAACCTTTCGAGTAGCTCTATCGAGGCCGCATTAAAATCGTTATGTGAAGAAGGCTTCATTGCAAAACAAGGCGGAGGCCGCTCCTCATTCTATATAAGAAAATACTAATCTCCCAAAATATATAAATAAATGGGAGAATAAGAAATGTTTTAGGAGAATAATTCTTCATTGTTCCTTTAATCGTTAGAAGAAACACGGAAGCAATAGAGATAATAAACAGCGCTCTTAACAAATTCCCGAGCCTCTGATGGACTATATGGTATTTTTGTTACAGCTTTGATTTAATGAAAGTAAATCAGTATTTTTTAATCGGTTAACAAAGGAAAATATGTGAGTTATAATTAAACACTACTCAAAAGTAAAAATCAGTAAAAAATTAGTTTTTATCGAATGTTTTTAACACTTAATAATCTATCTAAAAATACCTTTTGTAAAGAAATTTTTACAAGAAAACGTTTTCATCATTTTCTTCTAACACATGGCTTTTTTCAGTTGTATAACTCTATTGATGAAATTCACTGTTCATTCGAATCGCAAACAATACTAAATTAATCTGTAGAAGATAAGCAGTAGTTTGCCTTTTTTGTTGTTGTGGCGAATATTCATCTAGGATTTTGATGGGCTATAGACCCGAAAGGACATAAAAATGAAGAAAACTTCCAAACTCCTCTTCTTAACTGGCTTAATCGCCGCTACCGCATCACTTGCTTCTTGCAATGACAATTCCAAGGTAATTTCAATCCTCCTCGTTCCTTCCAATGATCCAACTACATTATTGGAAAGAGCCAAAGCTTTAACACCAACTTTAAATGAAGCAGTTAAAGACACCGGTTACACCTTTAACATCACTGTTGGTCAAAGCTATGATGCTGTTATGAACGCTCTTACTTCCGGAACTGCTGATGCAGGCTTCCTTCCTGGTGGAAACTATGCTCAAGTTTCTATTGCAAATCCTGGTAAAGTTGATCTTATTGCTTCTGCCGTTCGTGCTGGATACAAAGTCCAAGCCGATGACTTCAAAGGCAATGGCGGAAACGACATGTTCTCCGACACAAACAAAGAACTTCAAAGAAAAGCTATGAATGGCGAAATTACCGTTTCTGGCAAAGATGCTTCTGAAGCAACCGCTTCCGATCCTGTTTATTCCTATCATGGAGAACAATCCGAAACAAACGTTAATTTCTATTCCGGCGTTATGTTCAGCCGTCGTGATTCTTATAGCAAAGAAAAAGGCTTCAAAGAATTTGGAATTACTGATGGCATGACAACTGCTGAAGTTATCAAGAAATTACATGATAACGAAGCTGTATTTGGCATTATGGGCAATGGCTCATCATCCGGCTTAATCTATCCATCTAAGATGGTTTATGACTTAGGCTATACAAAAATGTTCGTTTCCAAATCCACATATGAAAATATGTCTGAAGCAGACAAAGCAATATCTTTAATCGGCATTGACCAAGGAACATATCCTAACGGCTTATCTTATCTCATGAGCACTGGCGTTATCGATGTTTCCGTTGGATTCATGGATACACGTTATGGCTCTGGCTATGTTCAAACTGGCGGACCTTTCTACAATGATAATGGCATTTTCGATAATACCTACACTGTTGGCATCACCGACCCTATCATGAACGATACCATTTCTTGCAAACATTCTCTTTCGCAAGAAGCTCGTGACGCTATCTATACAGCTTTCACAACGGCAGCCGCTACTGGTAGCAAGAATGAAAAAGATACAGCTGCTTACTATCTCTATCAAATTTATTCTCACACTGGCTATGCTAAGGCCGAAGATAGCAACTATGACAAGGCCCGTGAAATGTATAAATGGACCAAAGAACATTCAGTTGACGATCCAAGTGAAAAAATTTCTTCTAGCGCAGCTAAATAAGAATAATTTAATAACTACAAATCAATAAAACTTACATCGGGAGACCAATAATTATGATCGAATTAAAAAATGTTTCTAAGGTATATGAAGATAACGGCTTCAAAGCCTTAGACGATATCAACCTCACTATCGATGATGGCGAATTCGTTTCCATTATTGGTCTTTCCGGTGCCGGAAAATCAACTCTTATTCGTTGCATTAACCGTATGCATGATATTACCACTGGCGAAATAATTATCGATGGCAAGGACATTAGCAAGTTAAAAGGCAAACAATTAAGAATGGAACGTCGCCGTATCGGAATGATTTTCCAATCTTTCAACCTCGTTAAACGTGCAAGCGTAATCAAAAACGTTCTTTCTGGACGTGTCGGATATCATAATTACTTTGAAACTTTGTTTGGGATATATAGCAAAGAAGAAAAGAATTTAGCCTATCGCTCAATGGCAAAATTAGGAATTCTTGATAAGGCATATGTTCGTGCCGACCAGCTTTCTGGCGGCCAACAACAACGTGTCGCTTTAGCAAGAGCTCTTACTCAGGAACCTGAACTCATCCTCGCCGATGAGCCAGTTGCTTCCCTTGATCCAATTACAACCGTCTCCGTCATGGATGATTTCTCTCGCATTAATAAGATGGGAATCACAATCATTGCTAACATGCACCACGTTGATCTTGCAAAGAAATATTCAACAAGAATAATTGGCGTTCGTGCAGGAAAAATCGTTTTTGATGGAAAACCAGAAGAAGTGACTGATGAAGTTACGATGAAAATCTATGGTCGTTCATTAAAAAGCTCCGAAAAACTTGGAGATGCCCTAGAAGAAGCAAAAAACAGTGTTTCAGCATCTGAAAGCAAGGAGAATAAATAATGAGCGAACAATTAAAAGAAGGCCAATTGACTCTCAAAGATAAAATGGCGGCCTTTTGGGACAAAGTCAATTGGGGAGTAGTTCAAATTGATGTCTCTGAAAACCATGATGGCAGTGACATTCGAAATGTAAGAAAGAAAAGACCAACATTGCTTATTGCCATGATTGTCTTGATTATTGGCCTTACTGTCATTTCTCTTTTTTCAATGGATTTATCAAGCTCGAGTTTTGCTTGGCAATCAGGATGGGATTTTATTGGTGGCTTATTTAGGGCACCTTATAGCAAATACTTAGATTTCTACCCATACAATATTGAGGTTAAAGACTGGTCGTCTTGGTGTTATTACATGGAGAATGTATGGCTCCCGTTCTTAGTTAACGAAGGCCTTCCTTCTTTATGGAATACCGTTGAACTTTGTTTCCTTGCTACTTTATTTGGCGGGTTAATCTCTGTTCCTGTTTATTATCTTTGTGCTAGAAACGTTTCAAAACACGCTTATATTTACGAACCATTCCGCGTTGTTAACGATATCATCAGAACCATTCCAACGATTACTCTTTGCACTATTTTCGTCCTTATTTATGGTGCGACGAATTTTACTGGCATTATCGCGATGACAATATTTACGATTGGCATCGTTTATAAAATCATGTACGAATATATTGAGACTCTTGATATGGCTCCTTTTGAAGCGGTCTATTCAGCTGGTGGCATGCGTTTCCAAGCTGTAACTGTTGGCCTTCGCCCATCAATTAAGCCGATGTTCTTTGCAAATATGCTTTATGTCTTTGAAATGAATATCCGTGGTTCCTTGATTCTTGGCTATGCCGGCATTATCGATTCCCTTGGCTATAAGATTTCTGACTGGTCACACGATACACTAGATTTCTGGAAAATTGGCGTAGTTTTAGTCCCATTATTCGTTTTGGTGTTCGTTCTTCAACTTTTATCTAACTACATCGGGAGGAAGATGAGATGAGCTTAGCACATATATTTTTAATCATTGGCGCCTCCATAGCCGTTCTCTTCGTCATCGGAACGATGGTTTATGCAAATGTTCGCAAAGTTCCAGAAGGTGCAAATAGAAGCCTTAGAAACTTTGGCGATTTCTTCGTTAACTCCAACCGCTTTGTATTTGGAAGAAGAGGAGCTCAACATTATGAAAACACCTCTGAAGCACTCTTCTCCTCGCCTCATAAATGGATATTAGATGTTCTTCTTGTAATCGTCTTCGTCACCATCGTGTTTTATATGAATGCCGATCTTGGCCTTTTAAAATGGGGCAATAACGGATTATATTTCAACGCTCCGCTTGCCGCTTCTGGGCAAACAATTTGGGAAAACCTTGGTCGTTTGTTCAAAATTGATTGGTCCTATTTCTTTGGCTTTGGCACATATAATTTCAATGAAGGTGTCATCTTTAAACTCTTTCAAACATTTGCTATCGCCTATGTAGGAACCTTAATTGCAGCGATCCTTGGAATTCCTTTTGGCTTACTCGCCTCCCATCATTTGTTCAAAAAGAAGGCATACATCTCTGAAGTTATTTTGATCTTAATTAGAACGATGCCAGAAATCCTTCTTGCCTTAATGATGGTTAATTTCACTGGTATGGGTGCATTAACCGGCGTTCTCGCCCTTTCAATCCACTCTATTGGTATGATAGGCAAATTATATGCTGAAGAAATCGATGAGCTTGATATGCAACCTCTTGAAGCTATTTCTGCATCAGGCGGCAATATGTTTCAAAAGATCCATTTAGGAATCATGCCAAACTTCCGTCCGGCATTATTAAGCGTTGCCCTTTATAGATTCGATATCAACTTACGCACAACGACAATTATTGGTGTCGTCGTTGGCTCTGGATGCGGTATTGGCTTTGCTTTAAGTACAGACGCTTCCATCAATAACTGGAATAGATTGGGCGCTGATATTCTTGGCGTTGTCCTCTTTATCGTTTTGCTTGATATCTTGTCTAGCTGGCTTAGAAAGAAACTTGTTTAATGAAAAATCTGATACTAATGGTAGGTATTCCTGGATCAGGCAAATCAACTTGGTGCAAAGAATATCAAAAGACTCACGAAAACGTTTTTATCATTGATACAGATGAAACGAGAAAACAAATAACAGGTTCATATCTTATTTTTCCTGAACATATGGAAACGATTTATGACGAAATGATTCGCCAAAGTAATGAGATATTTGCTAAATACGATAATTGCACGGTTATAGAAGATTCTATCTTCCTTGAAGATTATCGAAGAAGATATTACATGAAGCGTCTAAAAGGCTATGATCATTCCTTGCTCTTTATGATTAAGATGCATGATTATTCCATTTGCTACAAGCAAAACAAGATGAGAATAAAAGAGAAATGGGTGCCTGAAGAGGTGATGGATAACATGATCAAGACTTATGTTGACCCTTCAAAAG
>CAVKAU010000078.1:0-5867 GCA_963654035.1 bacterium
AAAGCATTGTAGATAACAATTAAATCAAATTTATTGTTGAAACAATAAGTCATGAAATCGTCACATATGAAATTCGCATAAGAATCATTCTTATATTTTTCTTTGGCTATTTCTATCATATTCGAAGAAATATCAATGCCAACTACATCTGCCTGACTAAAAGAATGCAAAAGGTATGTCACACGTCCAGTGCCACATCCAACATCAAGAATCTTATCGCCCTTATCGATACCCACTTCTTTAAATAGATCAATAATGTGCTCATCCTTTATTATCTCTAAACTATCCCATTTCGGTGCTAAATTGTCGAAGAACTGCTTAATATCTTTTTGACTCATAAAAAACTAACTTCGATATTCTAACAAAAAAGAAACAAGTTGACATATTCTAACTTCTTATATTAATAAATCGTTATATATTTTAAGTGATAATAAAGACTAATTTATTGTAACATTATTTATTATTTGTAACTATTAATGTTGACTCAAGTTATATTTTAATTTATTATGTTTCTAGATATTTGAATGTGTTAACAATTGAAACGTTATTAAGGAGAAAAGACTAATGTTGGGAAAAAGCAAAATTGGTAAAATAAAAAAGGCATTCTTGCCTCTATTATTCCTAGGTATGATGACTTCATGTAGCAAAAACGATGGCCCAATCTTAAAAGATGCGGCAATTCACGAAGACCCGAAATTTGGCGCAGCATTAATCAATATCAGCATCGATGATTTTAATAATCTCGGATTTAAACTCGGCGATTCGTGCAATATAATTTTTTCTAATGGTTATAAAATTGATGATGTCCCGTATTTTAATGGATACTACGTCAAAAACGAAAAACCAGTTATTGTTTCTTATCCATCAAATGAATATGTTACCATTACATACAATAATGCTGGAATCTGGGAAACCGCCTCATTAAAAGATAGTGACACAGTTACTGTTACTTTAAACGAATCTGGCAAATATTTAGCAACGCAAGAAGCATTAGGACAGTCTTATTCCTTAGATGTTAACGATTATCCATCAGTTGAAGCATTTTCTAATTTCCGTTCTTTAAAAGGTGGAAATTTGAAAGAAAATCTTCTCTATCGTGGAGCTTCGCCAGTTGATAATTCAAGAAATAGAGCAAAACCAACAGATACATTGCTTGAGGAAAATTCTATCAAATCAATCATGGATTTGGCTGATTCAGATGAGGATATCAAAGAATATATAGGAAAGGATGATTTCTCCTCCAACTATACTAAGAAATTATATGAAAATGGAAAGATTGCCTTACTATCGATGGGATCATCTTACACATCAGATAGTTATAAGCAAAGCGTCGTAAAAGGATTTAGACATATATTGAATACCGAAGGTCCTTATTATATTCACTGTATGGAAGGAAAGGATAGAACAGGTTTCGTATGTGCTCTTATTGAAGCATTGGCATCATCAACATACGATGAGATGTGTCGGGATTATATGACAACATATAAGAATTATTACAAAATCACTTTAGAAAGTATGCCGGAGAAATATAACGCTGTTGTAGGTTTATATTTTGATTCATTTATGGAATGTCTCCATGGCACAAACGATGTCGAGATTCTTAAGAAAGCAGATTACACGCAGGATGCGAAATCCTACCTTAAGAATGGTGGAATGAGTGACGAAGAAATTGAAAGTTTCATCAAATTAATTTCTAAATAAAACATAAAATCCATTTGAGACACTTAGTTGTTTTTAAAAATAAAGAATACAAAAAGCATGGTTATAATTGACCATGCTTTTAAAATATTTTTATGGGCGAAGTCCCATTCCGCCTTCAAGAGTTAACGTCTCTCCAGTTAAATATTTAAAGTCCGGAGTTGCAAGCATTACGCAAACACGACCGATTTCCGTTTCTGAATCGCCAAAGTGTCCCATTGGAGGAACCTTGACATTTGCTTTAAAGGCATCTGGGTAGGCTTTTTGAAAATTCTCAAGTTGGCTAGTCCAAGCAAGAGGACAAATGACGTTAACATTAATTTCATCTTTCGCCCATTCATTAGCTGCAACTCTTGAAAGCCCACGGATCCCTTCTTTTGCTGCCGCATAGGAACATTGACCATAATTGCCAAATAATCCCGCTCCCGAAGCAAAATTAATAACGGATCCTTTGCTTTCTTTCAAATACGGATAGCATTCCTTCATATAATAGAAGACTGCATATAATCCTGAATATAAAGCAAGATTAAATTGCTCTGTCGTATGTTCAGCAAGAGGAACTCCTGAAGCGGATGCTTGGGCATTATTGATAAGAACATCAATTCTTCCAAATTTTTCAATCGTCTTTGAAACTACTTCTTTAACGATCGCCTCATTATCATTCTTCTCTGATATATCCGCTTGCAAAGGCAAAACGGAAATGCCATATTTTCCTTCAAGTTCTTCTTTTGCCGCTTCCAGTTTTGAAACGTTCCTTCCGGTTATTACAATATTGGCTCCTTCTTTAGCGAAGGCGGTTGCAATCCCATAGCCTATTGATCCGCACCTTCCGTCAGATAGGGTTGCCTTACCTGCCCCAGTAATAATTACAGTCTTGTTTTTGAACAAATTCATTTTTAACTCCTTTTCCTTATTATATATGTAAAAGAAGGAAAGATTAAACTTTATAGGTAATTTTTTACTGACTTTACTGTTAAAAAATGAATTACAAGTATCAAACAATATAAATTGTCAAAAAAGAAATAGACATTATTCCAAAAAATATTCGATGTTTGCTTATATATTCTCGCAATACTAGAAAAAGAGCCCTTTCAAAACCCCTCTTTTTGCATATCATTTGCATATCTTCTCCCATTAATGTAAGGTATTTAGAGATTTAAGGAGAAAAAGAAAATCATGCATAAAGACGAGGCAGCATACGGCTATGGAATATTGGGAAATCCCGATAGAGTTAAAATCACAAAATTTTTATATGTTAGAGGAGATATGAGCAAAGATGAATTAGCTTCCATCAGTTCTTGTTCTTTGGAAGAATTAGAAACTCATCTTCTTCTTATGAAGGAAGCAAATCTCATTATCAAAAATGGTGATATGTATTCTGCAAACAAAGGATATATTGATACGTTGATGGATTTCGTGAGAGTTCCTTGCGGATGTACTCATAATTAGCTTTTCTTATATCAATATAATAAAAAATCCGGTCGTTATTAGCGATCGGATATTTTTTGTTTTAGATATCTTTATTCTTCAGGATTTGTTACAGATTGATTTTCCGCTTCGGCATTTGCTGATAATTCATCAACATGCGTTCCCTCTTTGTCTTTTCCTGAATGAGTGATGAGATTGGTAATGATACCAATAATCATTGCAACAGCTAAGGAAGTGATTTGGATTGTTGTGCTTCCGAAAGTAAGATTGAGAGCAAGACCACCAATACCGCAAACCAATATTGCAGCGACAACGAACAAATTGCGGTTATCGCCTAAATCAACTTTCTTAAGCATTTGTAAGCCAGAAACAGCGATGAAGCCATAAAGAGCGATACAAGCGCCGCCCATGACACACTTAGGAATGGAATTGATAGTAGCAACGAATGGTGAAACGAAGGAAAGAAGAATACAGCCAACGGCAGCCGTGAAGATAGAAATTATCGAAGCGTTTCCAGTGATAGCAACGCAACCGATTGATTCGCCATATGTCGTATTTGCGGCACCGCCGAAGAATCCGCCAACCATTGAGCCAACGCCATCACCAAGCAACGTCTTATCAAGTCCTGGGTCGGTGATTAAATCTTTTTCGATGATAGATGAAAGATTTTTATGGTCGGCGACGTGTTGGGCAAGTTCAACAACGGCAATAGGAACGAAGATTATGGTTAATGAAGCAATTGCGGCCCAGTCAATATGAGACATATCAGGGTTTTGAATAGCTTGGATGAAAGTAAATTTAGGATAATCTAAGATAGATTGGATTCTAAATGGAGCAAGAGCTTTGAAGGAATCGAAACTGAGGATTTGCATGTACTCGTTATTAGCAGCGATGCCAATAAGAGTGAAGATAAGAGCAAGAAGATAGCCAGAGCCAATACCAATAATAAATGGGATTAACTTGAGAGTTTTTGTTCCTTTGATGGAAACGATAACAATAACGAGGAAGGTAACAATGGCACAAAGAATTGAAAGAAGATTGTATTCGGTTCCGCCATTCGTCATCGCCCAGCTTGTTGCAGTGCTTGATAAAGATAAGCCGATTAATGCAACGACTGGTCCAATAATTACTGGAGGAAGCAATTTGTTAACCCATCCCGAGCCAACAAGTTTGATGATTAAGGCCATAATTACGTAGACAAGACCAGCTAATGCAATGCCAATTATGACACCCCAATAACCATATCCTGCGCCAATTGTTGCGGAATATGCACCTAGGAAGGTGAAAGAGCTTCCTAAGAAGACAGGGCTTCTTCCTTTCGTGAAAAGAATATAGACGATCGTACCGAATCCAGCACCGCATAAGGCTGCTGCACAATCAAATAATAATGTTTGGCCATCTGGATTTGTGTAGGCGCTCATGATCATAGGAACGAGCAAGGTCGCAGCCATGATGGCGATCATTTGTTGAAAAGCAAAGATGAGGGTTTTGCCAAAAGGCGGTTTGTCTTTAATGTTATAAGTTAATTTCATTTCTTTTTTCCTTTTCTGCTTTATTCTGCCTCGAAGAGTTCGACATTGCACTTCTTATCGGTTTCTTTAAGATGAACGGCAATTATTTCTTTCTTTGATGTAGGAACATTTTTCCCGACAAAATCGCCACGGATTGGCAATTCTCTATGTCCTCTGTCAATAAGAACGGCTAGCATTATGCGGTTTGGTCTTCCTTTAGAGAAGATTCCTTCGATTGCAGCCCTTACTGTTCTTCCAGTAAAGATTACGTCATCGACAAGAATGATTTCTTTCCTTTGAATTGGGAATTCTAAATCAGACTTATTAAGAACGGCTTGGTCATTCACTTGGGTTAGATCATCGCGGTATAGAGATATATCCATTTCACCAACGGGAATGCTTACATCTGCAAACTTTTTGATATTCTCCGCTAAAATCTTTGCAAGAGGAAGGCCTCTTGTTTTAATACCCACAAGAATGGTATTCGATAAATCACAGTTTTCTATGATTTCATGCGAAAGTCTTTTCAAAGACCTCTCAATTTCTATTTCTGTCAATATTTCTGCCTTAAATTTCATCTATCCTCCTATAAAAATAGCCTCGTTGCTACGGCAACAAGGCAGAGAATATGCTAAAGTAAAGCATTCAATCACCGTCTTGTCGGTCTCTCGTACCAACTTAAAGACTTATTTCGCTTAGTATTCTAGGTGGAAGAAAGAATATAGGCAAGGAAATATTTGAAAATTGCTATATTTTTACAATTCGCAAAAATTTTTATTAAATCATTTTTCTTCTTATCAAGAATAATATTCTTGTTCATTTAAAATGGTATTTTCAGTTAGGAAAATAATGATTTTTTATGGTTTTAAAATTTAACAATGGTGTTAGAATATTGCCAATTATGGAGGTAAGAAAAGCAACATGCTTAATCCAATTGAAAATGTCTACGTCTTCGATCATCCTTTAATAAAACATAAGATCACTGTCTTATGCGAAAAGAAAACATCATCCAAAGATTTTCATGAAATCGTTGGAGAAATCGCCACAATCATGGGTTATGAGGTACTTAAAGACCTTAAAACCAAAGATATTATGATTGACGCGCCTATTTCTTCATTTATGTCGCCTGTTCTTGATACAAATTTCACCATTGTCCCAATTCTTAGGGCAGGGCTAGGAATGGTTGATGGAATCCGTAACCTTTACCCAAAGGCCAGAGTTGGTCATATC
>CAVKAU010000079.1:0-2442 GCA_963654035.1 bacterium
GCGGAGAATCATTCGACCTTCCGTTATCAACTTCATCTTCCATCTACAATCTAACCGGTGGAAACTATCTATACTTACAAATCGATGACAATGAGGGCGATATGCTTCGCCTTGCTTGTCAAACTTCGAAGAACGTTGTTCTTATCGTTAATTCCAATAACGCTATGGAACTAGGCTTCCTTGAAGAAGAGGAATTTGCTAATATCAAATCCGTTCTTTGGGTGCCTGGTGTTGGTCAAGAAGGCCTTCGCGCCGTTGGAAAGATCTTTAACGGGAAGGTGAACCCATCCGGACGTCTTCCAGATACTTGGGCCTATGATTCAACCTCCGCTCCAAGTTTTAAAAACTTAGGCGATTTCTCTCTTAATGGAATCACTTATCCAAGCGCAAATCACGAAAGCGAATATCAAAAAGGATCAAGCTATATCGTTTACGAAGAAGGAATCTATGTCGGATATAAATATTATGAAACCCGTTACGAAGATGTCCTTTTAGGAAGAGAAAAAACTGGTTCTTACGACTATTCAAAAACCGTTCAATTCCCATTTGGCTACGGCTTAAGCTATACAGATTTCAAGTGGTCTGGCTTCAATGTAAAAGAGAATGGCGATTCATTTGAAGTAAGCCTCACTGTTGAAAATATCGGCACTAAGGCTGGCAAAGATGTCGTTGAGATCTATATGCAATCGCCATATACCGATTACGATAAGGGAAATGGCGTTGAAAAGAGCGCCATTCAACTCGTTGGCTATGCTAAAACAAATGAATTAAGAGCGGACAATACCTCCTTACGTAAGCAAACTCTTACCGTTACAATCAATAAGGAAGATCTTGCTTCATATGATGCAAAAGGAGCTAAAACCTACATTCTTGACGCAGGCGAATATTATTTCTCCGCCGGAAGAAACGCCCATGACGCTTTAGATAACATCTTAACGAAAAAAGGCGCTTTGACTAGTGGCGATTCATCTCTTGTTGGTTCCTATAATCAAAAAGAGCTCGATAAAACGACTTATTCTAAATCTAAAGCCACGGGTTATACGATCACTAATCGTTTTGATGATTGCACCCCTGAATATTATGGCGAAGAAGAAGCGACGTATGTTACTCGCTCAAATTGGGAAGGAAGCCTCCCTCAAACATCTTATAAAGATGGATCTTGGACGGTTAACGAAACAATGAACGCGGCTCTTGCTTGGAATAGAAGCAAAGACGTTATTGATGATACTGGCGTTACAATGCCAACTAATTCTTCAGGTGAAAGCTTAACAATACATGACGCGGTAACCGATGGAGTCGCTAAAGATTATTCCGATCCAATCTGGGATAGTCTTGTCAATGTCGTCTCTAAAAAGAAGATGCTTGAACTCGTTCGTATGGGCGGTTATGCGACCATTGCCTTAAAAGCGATCGATCTCCCTGCAACCCAAGATAAAGATGGTCCTTCAGGAGTTTCTGGAACCTTAGTTGGAGGAACTTCTTGCATGGCTTGGCCAGTTGAAACTTTAATGGCCGCAACATGGAACGACAAACTAATCGAAGAAGTCGGCGTCATTATTGGCGATGACTCAATTCGTGTTGGAGTTGCTGGCTGGTACGCTCCAGGCGCTGATATCCACCGTTCCCCATATTCCGGACGTAACTTTGAATATTATTCGGAAGATGGTTTCTTGTCAGGAAAGATAGGCGCAGCCGAGGTTCGTGGAGTTCGTTCTAGAGGTGTTATCGCCTATATGAAACATTTCGCCTTAAACGACCAAGAAACAGGTCGTGGAGGAGGAGTGGTCATGGCAAACGAGCAAGCAATTCGTGAAATTGCCTTAAAAGGCTTCGAACTCATTGTTACCGAAGGCGGTTGCACGGCTGCTATGGCTGGCATGAACAGAGTCGGTGCCACATGGGCTGGCTCAAATAGAAATCTCATGACTGAAGTTTTAAGAAACGAATGGGGCTTCAAAGGAATGGTCATAACCGATCAAGCTTCGGTGCCTGCGATGTTCTATGAAGATATTATTTCCGGACTTTGGGCTGGAACTGATTTGTGGCTAAATACCGGCGCAAGCTATTGGAATCTCGATACATTCTATGATGGCGCAACAAATAATGCCAAAATCATGCAATCGGTCCATAAAGCTGCTAAAAACATCATCTATGCCGTTGTAACATCAAATGCCAATGCAGATATGAAGTTTGCAATCGGCGACGAACTCGAAGGAGCGGAAACTAACACGACAATCCTTCCTTGGAGAGGCTGGTTAATGGCTGCCGATATTACAATTTGGACCTTATCAGGCGTTGGCATCGGCCTTGCCACATTCTTCTTCATTAAAGGAAAGAGAAAGAAACAAGAAGCGTAATTCAATTTAATTACCATCAACCTCCACCTTTTGTGGAGGTTTTTTCATACAATTACGCCTTTCTTTAAACGCTATAGTAATAATA
>CAVKAU010000080.1:0-3907 GCA_963654035.1 bacterium
AAGCAAATTATTACCCTTGTTTCCTTATTCGTTCCTTTCTTACTTTCTTCAATGAGTGCTTATACGGTTTCGAATGTTTTAGGACCAACCGTTTTCTCTTTGGGAAATCCGCATGAGTTAAAAGATTTATCTCACCGTTTCCTTGTTTATTTCGCTTTCATATTGCCAATCCTTTATTACGTTATTCTTTCTCCGTTAAGCGAAAAAGAAAAAAGAGCGGCTTTGGTACAAATTTCTTTAGGAACGTTATTTGGCTATATATCCGTTAATCGTTTTGATATTTGGACTGATTTAACAACATGGCCGTTACATCTTTGCAATACTGCTATGTATACGATGCCATTAACATTGTTATTCAAGAATTATGGTCTTTATTATTTCACTTTCTTTATCAATGTTCTTGGTGCCTTCTTTGCTTTGACAATGCCAAACTACTCTTCTTCTTTGCCCTTCCTTTCCTCGCAGATCATGGAATTCTATATTAACCACTGGCACGCTTTCTTTATGCCTGTGCTTATTGTCCTTCTTGGCGTTTATAAGCGACCGAAAATCAAATATTTCATTTATTCGCAAATAGGTTTCTTTGTCTATTTCGCTTTCGTGATGTTTGTTAACACAGTTTTAACGGCTCACGGGAAGACGAGCGATTTCTTCTTCATCAATTCTGATTTCATCGCAGATAAGTTAGGACAATGGGCGAAAGATTTATTTAATTCGACTGTATCTTTTGATATTGGCGAATACAATTATGTCATTCACCTTAGTTACGATATTTCTTATTATCTCGTTTACGTTTTATTGGCTTTTGGAATGTGGTTCTTGTATGAATTGTTGTTCCGCATCGTTGATGAGCGTGACTTACTTATTTACGCAAAGAAGAATTCAATTAGCAGGCATCAAGCATATCTATTATTTAAAGCGCAAGGAGGTTTCCCAATGTCCAAGAATGAAATTAGCTTAAATATTTCTCATTTAGCGAAGAAGTATCATGGTGCGGATAAAAACACGATTAATGATTTCTCCATCAGTCTTACAGGTGGAAAAATCTACGGTTTCTTAGGGAAGAATGGCGCCGGAAAATCAACGATTATCAAATCCATTGTTGGCATACATGGTTTTGAAAGCGGATATATCAGCGCATGTGGCTATGACGTGATTGAAAATCCATTGGAAGCTAAGAAAGTTATTGGCTATGTCCCTGATAACTACGCCTTATATGAGAATTTAACAGGCAGGCAATACATTAACTATATTGCTGATTTATATAACGTTTCTAAAGAAGATCGTCAAAAGCGTGAAGAAGATTTAGTTAAACGTATCGAGATGACGGATAGATACGACAAGCCAATGAAGACTTACTCACACGGCATGAAACAAAAAATAACAATCATTGCCGCCCTTATCCATGAACCAAAGATATGGATTCTTGATGAGCCTATGACAGGTTTGGATCCTAATTCAATCTATCAAATCAAAGAATGCATGAAAGAACACGCTAGAAAAGGCAATATCGTTTTCTTCTCTAGCCACATTATCGATGTCGTTAAGAATCTTTGTGATGAAGTCATTATCATCAAGCATGGCGATTTAGTTAAGGATATAGATTTAAATGCCCATCCAGAAGAAAGAGAGAACCTCGAAAAGACTTTCTTGCTTTTGACTAGCGATAATAAAGAAGAGGCCGATACCTTAATCAAAGAAGAGGAAAATGGACAAGTTATATGAGTGATGTAGCAAGAAAAGACAACATTTCCATTAAAGACATATTCCATGTTAATTGGAAAGCTTTTCGCGTGCTTATTTCCATGTTATTGGCTAACTCTTTGTCAATGGATTGGAAGAAAAACAAAAAGAAATCAATTATCAATGTAACGTTAAAAATTGTCACATTCGTGGCATGCGTTGCGTTATCTTATGCCTTTTTCTATTTTTGCAAAGCATTAAATATTTTCTCTTTGTTGCCATATATTCCTATGGCTGTTCCATCGATGATTATTAATGTGATGCTCATCTTTTCTTTCTTTGCGACTTTATTTAAAGTAACAAATGAACTTTATTTTGCTAACGACAATAAGGTTTTATTAACATTGCCTACTAATGGCGGGACGTTATTTTTAGCTAGATTGTTTGTTGTTTATATCAACACCTATATAAAAGCGTTAACATTGGAAATTCCGTTCTTGCTTGGCTATTTTCTTGTATCTGGCTACCCCATCTATATGTATTTGGTTGTTTTTGTCCTTTTCTTAGTTGTTGATCTAGCTTTTGTGTTACTTTCGGCAATCTTTTCAATTCCCCTATATTTTATTAAGCGTTTCTTTATTTCTTATCCTTTAGCACAAAGAATTTTCTCCTTGCTATTCGTTATCGTTGTCATTGCTGGCGCTTCAATGCTAATCGCCATCATCCCTGAAAAGATTGATATCTTTACCAACTGGTCACCTTATTTCTACCGAATTCAAGATGGCATGAAATGGTATATGAACCAGATGTCTTTCTTCTATCAAACTTCATTGATGTTTTTAGGAGGATACAATGGCTATTCTTTTAGATATTTTTCGGGAATAGGGATCAATGGCTTATGGACTTTCCTTTCTTTCCTTGCCTCTATTCCTATCTTATATGTTGTTTCTTTATCTCTTGCTACCCCATTTTATTTAAGACTTGCTTCAGGGAACGATGAATTATTGCCTAAGCAAAGCAAGAAGAAAAAGGTCAGTCACAAAACGAATTCTTTCTTGTCTCAATTAAAAAAAGAATTCCTTCTTTTTGCTAAGGATGGAGAGATTGCTCCAGCATACGCTGGAATGTTTGTTTTCTTACCAGTGTTGCTCGTTCTCATCTCTAAGATCTTTATGGCTATGGACTTGAATTCAAGGGGTTTGTCTTTGGTTCAGGTTGCAATGTTGCTTATTAGCTTGCTTATAACTCTTTCGATGAATGGCTTAATTGCTAGAATATATTCTGAAGAAGGCGGGGCTTTTAAGGTCGCTAGAACTTATCCTGTGAAGAATGGCTTATTGATTAGCAGCAAATTAGTCATGCCTTCTATTTTAGGCATTATATCGATTGCCATTTCTTATGTGATAATTGCTAATTTAAGAGCTGAATTATATTATGAGAATCTAATGCTTGGCGGAGGGATTCTTTGTGTTTACCTTGGACATTTGCTTTATAGTGCTTCGCTTGACTTTACGAATCCGAAAACATCTTTTGGTGATGTATCCTTCTTATCGAATAACGAAAACAGATCGCTTATTTGCGCGTTTATTATGAGTGGATTGTTAACTTACCTTTTCTATTTATTCACGCAAGATTCTGCTGTATGGATTAATTCTATTCAAACGACATCAAGTTTCAAAATACTCTTAATTGGCATTTTATATTTGATTTTCAACATCGTTTTGTATGTGCGTAAAATCCGTTATGTCTATGCGAAAGGAGAAAGCTTATGAAGAAGATTGTTTCCGTTCTTGTTGCTGCTATAACCCTTGTTGCAATTGTTTTCGTTGCCATCTTTGGCACTAAACCTCAAGGCATTGTTCCTAAGGTTTATATCGATACTTTAACTATTCTTCCTAGTGATAATAGCCAATACCAAAAAGGAGACGACACTAAGCCTGATAGCATGGTTCTAGTTTATGATCCTTCTGGCGAGGTCGATTACGATGGAATTTACTATATGCCATATATCTTTAAGACGGAGATCCTCCCGGAGAATGCCACAGATAGAAGCTTTAGCTACTATGTTGATGATTTAAGCAAGTCCTATATGGATTTCCCTCCAAATAGCGATAGCGCGTCCAAAAGAGGAGCCTTCTTGATTAAAAAAACAACGAACAGGAAGTTCGTTGTCGTAGATGTCCATTGCCGCCCATTAGATGGTGGAAAGGCTAGTGTTTCAACA
>CAVKAU010000081.1:0-2599 GCA_963654035.1 bacterium
TCATCTTCGTATGAAACCATGACAACATTTCCGTTTGGTGCTAAGAATTGAGCTTGGGCAAACATCGCTCTAATCATCTTTTCGTTGATTGGAGGGTTTTTCTTAAGTTGATTTTTGATTAAGGCGCGAGCTCCAAAGAAACCTGCTACTCCACCGACGATTATGGCAAGCACAATGTATAAGACAAATTGCCAAACTTCGATTGTCATCGTATTAGGCTCTCTTGTCGTATTTCCCCGTTGTTGTATCAACCATGACTTTTTCGCCTTCGTTGATAAAGAGAGGGACTCTAATTGTAAGACCAGTTTCTAATTTTGCGTCTTTGCTTCCGCCATTACTGATCGTATCGCCGCGGACGCCTGGTTCAGTTTCAACAACTTCTAATGCTACTTTGGCTGGTAATTCGACACCGAGGATCTCATCTTCGTATGAAACCATGACAACATTTCCGTTTGGTGCTAAGAATTGAGCTTCACGGGCAAGCGTGTCTTTTGGAAGTTCGACTTGTTCATATGTTTCTGGATCCATGAACACCAATGTCGTTCCGCCATCATAAAGATATTGCATCTCTTTTTTGGTGATGCTGACTAATTCGACATCATATCCACTATTACGGGCGATTTCGGTTATGGCACCTGTACGTACATTCTTGACTTTAACCTTTGCAACCATCTTTCTCATGGCTGTTTTGTTCAATAAGATGTCGATAACTTGAAATAAGGTATTTTCATCTTCAAAGTAGTTTCCAGGGCGTAATTCTGTAACGTTCATTTTAATTCTCCTTTTATATAACCTATAGGATTTTAAACCAATTTTCCTTAAGTATCTACTTAAAAAAGACTTTCATGTATTGATTGTAAGCAAATTCATTACCCAAAGTGGTATTTTCTCCGTGCCCTGGATAAACAATAGTATCTTTTGAAAGTGTCGTAAGTTTCTTTAAAGATGAATTAATCATTTTGCTTGATCCAGTCGGGAGATCGCTTCGGCCGATTCCAAGGTGAAATAATGTATCGCCACTAAAAAGTGCATTTAGCTCTTTAAAGTAAAAGCAAACGCTACCTATGGTGTGAAATGGGGTTTTTACAACTACAATATCAAGATTATTAATGGAGATGCTTTGCATATCAAAAAGCGAGACAACATCTACATTTTCAATAACTAGTTCACTATCGAAATAAGCAGTGAGATTTAATGATGGGTCGCTTAGAAAGTCTATTTCTTCATAAGCCATATAAATTGGAGCTTTGTGAGTTAGATTTTTTAAGCCATAAATATGATCATAATGGCCATGAGTCAGCAAAATAGCGCTCAAACCAGAATGATGCTTGTCCAAATATTTGTCTAAGCAGGCATTCTTATTTGAACCAGGATCGATAACAATGGCTTTTTCGCCTTCATTTCCAATAATATATGTATTGCAGCTTTCCGGCGGTAAAAAATGTAATTTACTTGTCTTCATAATGATAAAAAAATAAGGCCGAAGCCTTATTTTCGTTATTTCTTAGTTTCGATGTGAAGGGTTTCTTTCTTGCAACGTCCGCAGAACTTTTTGATTTCCATCTTGTTTGGATGGGTCTTTTTGTTCCTTGTTGTAATGTAGTTATGCTCACCGCATTCACTGCAAGCAAGGATTACTTGATCACGTTTAGATTTTGCCATATTAATTCACTCTTCTTTCTTTAGCGTTGGTTATATTAACATAGATAAGCAAAAAGTTCTACAAGAAATAACTTAAAAAGTTTAAAATTTATCATATGATTACTAGAGAAAAAACAAAACAAATTAAAATTGGAAACATTTTGATTGGTGGAAATGATCATATTATCGTTCAATCAATGGCTTCGATTAAAACATCGAAAATAAATGAAGTGAGCAAACAAATCAATCAATGCACAGATGCCGGCGCCGAACTTATGCGCTGTTCATGTTTGGATTTTGATGATGCAAAGGCCTTTAAAGAAATAAAAAAACTAGTGAACGTCCCCCTTGTGGCTGATATCCATTTCGATTATCGCTTAGCTTTGGCAGCAATTGAATCAGGGGTTGACGCTATTCGCTTGAATCCAGGAAATATTGGTGACGAAGAACGCGTAAAGGCCGTTGTTAATGCCTGCAAAAAGCATAATGTTCCGATTCGAATCGGCGTTAATGGCGGTTCAATCGATAAAACCGTCTACTCCGGAAATGAAAAAATACGGGGTGAGTTTTTGTTTGAATCTGCAAAAAAACACGTATCTTTACTTGAAAAATACGATTTTCACAACATTGTGATTTCGTTAAAGGGCAGTGACGCTATGGAAACGATTAATGCGTATCGTTTGGCGGCCGATTATTTTCCGTATCCTTTGCACCTTGGCGTTACAGAGGCTGGGCCGATGGAAACATCTCTTATTAGATCAAGCGCAACGTTATCGCCTCTTCTGCTCGACGGAATTGGTAATACAATCAGAATTTCTTTAACAGAAGACCCCGTCGAAGAAGTTAAAGCCGCTTACAGGCTTTTGCATGATTTAGATTTAGAAAAAAAGTGGCCGACTTTCATTTCTTGTCCAACATGTGGCAGAACTCAAGTTAACCTTTTGCCATTAGCAAAAGC
>CAVKAU010000082.1:0-3074 GCA_963654035.1 bacterium
CACATATATTGTTAGGAATGTCGATTTCACTGGTGATGACTCACCTTATTTCCTTATTGGTTTCTCAGATGTTTATTCCTCATCACATAAATTTAATTCAAGCAAAGATATGACTCAATATGAATATTTGATTCTCGACCCATCGACTAGCATTGAGCCTGATGACGTCTTTTCTCAGCCATTTGGCGATGATGGATATATTGAAGCAGTTGATATTGTAGGAGAAGATGGAACATACCAAATGTTCAAATTCAAAGATGATTGCATTGGCGTTTATGACATTCTCATCAAATATAACGAAACGAATTCCGGATGGGATATCTATATGTATCGCCAAACAAATAAATTCTGTTACGTCTTCGATAAAAATCCTGGAGAGTATGTTTCCGGAAGCTTCGTTGACCATTCTTTTGATAGTTCGACATATCAAACAAGCAATGGTGCGACTTTGCTTTTTGAAAGAAAGTATTTCATTGGCCAATCCCTTCAAGGAAGCGACACGTCAACCTCAGCTAATAAGGATCAGACCTTAGATGCGTGTCTAAGAAAGAAAATAGGCGGAGATTATGCTTATAGTGAAAGTGATTTACTTAACTATAAGCTTATCGATAGAATCACTGAGACTGTTGTAGCCTATTATAAAGAAGTTATCACAAGCGATGATGAGGGAAACGTCTCAACGACCTATCAATTGGTTTGTTCAAAGAAAATTTATAAAAACTATATCTTTTATTTAGCCAATTAGGTTTGTGTTTTGCGTTAGATTAATGACAAATTAGCGTAAAAGCGATTTATGATTAACGCTTCTCTTTTAATAGTAATATACTATTAGCCCGGAAAAGAGGATTCCTAGTATGAAAGGCAAAAAGAAATTCAGTTACTTCACTTATCTAAAGCCTTATAAGAAAGATGTAATTCTAGCGGTTAGCACGATATTAATCGAATGCGGATTAGAAATTTCTTTGCCATTTTTGATGAATATCCTCCTTAAAAATGGCATGAATACCGATTTATCGGGTGATAGCGCAACATATACGCTTAATCTTTCTTACACTCTTATGATAGGCGGAATAATGCTTATTTTCGCTATTCTTTCTTTTTTCTTAGGAATGATAACGGCAAGAAGCACTGCTAAAGCAGGCCGCGGCTTAGGATATGAACTAAGGAAGCAAGAATACAAAAAGATTCAGGAATTTACCTTCTCTGACCTCGATGATTTCCGCATTAATTCCTTAATTACGAGAATGACCAATGACGTCCAGATTATCTCTGACTCATTCTGTCAGATGTTACGCCCAATTCTTAGAGCCCCTTTGCAATTAGTGTTTGCAACCGTTTTTGCAATCATTATGTCAAAGGAATTAAGCGTTGTTTTTGCTATTGCCGTTCCTTTGCTTGGCATTGCTCTTTTTACGATTGTTTTCTTTGCAAGGCCAAAATTCTACCAACTTCAAAAAGCCTTAGATAACATCAACCGTACAACTCAGGAAACCCTTGTTGCCGAAAAACTCATCAGAGCTAACTCTAAGATGGATTACGAAGAAGAAAAATTTAGCAACGTTAATGATGAGTCTAAGAAAATCGGAAGAAAAGCCTTAGGCCTTACCGCCTTAAATATGGGTTTCATGCAATTGATGACTTATTCTTGCATTATCGCCGTCCTTTTTATTGGTGGACAAACGGCTATTCTTAATGCCCAAGACGCCGATTCCGTCAACAATATTGCAACCTTCCTTAGCTATGTTAACCAAATGATGGCTTCATTAAACATGCTTAGCAACGTATTTATGATTTTCACCCGTAGCGAGGCTAGTAAGAAGAGAGTCCAAGAAGTATTTGACACAACAAGCAATATCATTGATAAAAAAGATTCACCATTAAGAATCGAAAAAGGCGAAATAGTTTTCAATCACGTTTCTTTCAAATACAAAGAAAGCAGCGAAGAATATGTCATCAAAGATAACACTTTCGAGATAAAAGACGGGGAATTCGTGGGGATTTTAGGCCAAACCGGATCTTCAAAATCTACTTTGATTTACCTTATTGAAAGATTCTATGATGTTTCGGATGGAGAAATATTGATTGATGGCAATAACATCAAAGACTATCCGATTGATGAAGTCAGAAATAACATTGCCATATCTTTCCAAAATCCAACATTATTCACTGGCACGATCAAAGATAACCTTCGTTGGGGAAAGAAAGACGCGACTGATGAAGAAATAATTGAAGCGTGTAAAATCGCCTGCTGTCACGATTTCATAATGAATAAGTTACCAAATGGCTACAATACCGAACTTGGCCAAACAGGCAGCAACGTTTCCGGAGGTCAAAGGCAACGTCTTTGCATCGCTAGAGCCTTGATAAGAAAACCAAAGATTCTCATTCTTGATGATTCTTTTTCGGCATTGGACCGAATCACGGAGAGCGAGCTTAAAGAAAATCTTCGCACAAAGCTCCCGAATATGACAAAAATCATCATCTCGCAAAAGGTTTCTTCGATTAAAGACGCGGATAAAATCATCGTCTTAAATGAAGGAAAGATCAATTCGATCGGCGATAATGAGACATTACTCGAAAAAGATGAGATTTATAAGGATATTTACCGTATCCAGATGGAGGGCAAATAAGATGGAAAGAAAAAATAAGCCAGAAAATTTGCCTAAGACCTTATTTAGGCTATTTAGCTATCTCAAAGAGACGTGGTTTTTCGTGGCAATCGCCTTAATCATGGCTCTTTTCTCCGGATTATGTGAAATTCTCGTTTCAAGAATGGCCGGAAACGTTACCGATGGAATAATCGATAACATTCATGAAGATCCAGAAGTCAGATTGAAACTTTTGCTCGATTCTTTGATGCCAATAGTTATTCTTTGTGCAATCGCTGTTATTGTCACCTTTATTTATAATCAAATAATGGTTGTCGTTACCCAAAGAGTTCTTTTCCGCATCAGAAATGAATTGATGAAGAAAACGCAAACGTTGCCAATGTCTTATTTTGATAAGCACACGCATGGCGAATTGATGTCATATTTCACCAATGATGTTGATTCCATCGTCAATGCCCTTAACGA
>CAVKAU010000083.1:0-9645 GCA_963654035.1 bacterium
ATCCATAACGAACCGTCTGTATCTAAAACGTTTGCTTTTGGCCTTGCTCCGCCAAGAGAAGAACCAGGCGTGAGCAAAATATCAATCCACCTATCGTAGAAGGAAACGTTTTTCTCATATTGCAATGAAGCTGCTTCCAACTCTCTTAGTCTTTTCATTGGAGGAATGCTAAAGCCATCATTTTGAGCAAGGAAATCGCCATCTTCGCTTGTCTTAAAACGCAATGCACCCATCCTTGTAAAATCATCAACGCCCAATAAGAAATCCGTTTCGTATAATTTATTTGCAATTCGGTCTTCTTTACTTGCTAATATGCTTTCTTTCTTCTTTAGAAGAGTTCTTCCCCATCTATCCGGTTCCGAATCCATAAAAATGCCAAATTGCTTTCTATCGCTAGGAAGATATTGCTTTCCTTCAAATAGTTCCAAATCTGGATCTAAAAGGAAGGAATTCGAAGACTTTAAAAATTTAGAAGAAAACTCGAAAGAGAAAATTTCTTCTCCTCTTACATACTGAACGTATAATTTGCCGATTTCTTTTGGTGTTAAATCAGTCCAATTTTCATATACGTATATCGTCTTTTGCTGATTGTTCATCTTTTATCCCCTAATTCTTTTCTTCATTTGAATTCCAATATCTTGTAGTTTTCTTCCTAATTCATCATCCTTAGCAATTAACAATAAGTCTCTATCCATTCCATGCATCGCATGTAAAACACATGCATAAGCGCCAATAGAGACTGTTGGACATCCTTTTTCAATTTGCCATAATGTAGCTCTGCTAATACCTGCACGTTCACAAACCAATTTAACTGGAAGATTTCTTCTTAATCTAGCCATTTTTATTTGCTCACCCATAATTTCAAGATTCTTGCTTGTTTTTGGCATTACTACAAATGTTGATTTCATATTCAAAGTCTCCTTTATGTTCATTATATTAAACGTTAAGTTTGTTAGTGTCTAATGAATTAAACATTAAGAAAAATTGGGCCATAAATAAGCTAAGCGTCAATGAAAGAACTATCGAGGAATCTACAATGTAACGCTTACTGGTTTATTTCTTCGTAAATTGCATATTTTGCAAAAAACGAAGTTCGTAAATTGCATATTTTGCAAAAAACGAAGGTTTTGTATATAATGTATTCAGAAGGAAATAGACTATGGATTTCAAAAGGAAAGCATATTCGAAATTATTGGAATGGAAAAACAAGCCAAACCACAAACCAATTATCGTTGAAGGCCTAAGGCAAGTTGGCAAAAGCTACATCGTGGATAAATTTGCAAAAGAAAATTATAAGAACGTGATAACGCTAGATTTTCGTCACAAAAAAGAATTGCGTTTATGTTTCAGCGGCGATTTAGATGTTGATAACATTATTGCTGCAATACAGGTTTATTTTCCTAATTTTCCAATTATCCCCCATGAAACCTGCCTCATTTTTGAAGAAATAGGTGATTGTCCTGAAGCTAGAGCGTCGTTAAAAGCGTTTTCTCTTGATGGCAAATATGACGTTATCTCAACAGGATCTCTTTTAGGCGTTGATAACTACAGAAGAAAAAATAGAACACCGATTCCAACAGGGTATGAAGAGTTCCTAGAAATGACATCAATGGATTTTGAGGAATTCCTGTGGGCAATGAAAACTCCATCAAGTGCGATAGATTCCTTAAAAGAATCCCTTAACAAATTAGAGGATCTTCCAATTGCCTTAGATAATTATTTCAAAGAAATGATTAGAAGGTATATGGCGGTAGGCGGAATGCCTGAAGCCGTTGAAGCGTTCATTGAATCAAATCTAAACTATATGGCTGCAAGAAAGGTTCAAGAACGCTTAATTCATGATTATCGTGGAGACTTTGGCAGATTCATCAACGACAAAATGGAAGAAGAAGTAAATTATGAACTTCAATCGCAAATAAATCAGATTTTCAATTCTATTCCCGCTCAGCTTTCAAGAGAGAATGATATTTCCAAATTCAAACTTTCTGAAATGTCTAAGAATGCGCGTTACTATCAATTCTCTAAAGCGTTTGACTGGTTAGAAAAATCAGGATTAACTCTCCGCGTTTACAATCTAAGAGCCATCAAAAAACCGCTAAAATCAAATATCGAAGAAAACTCATTTAAGCTGTTTATATCTGATTCCGGTTTGTTGATGTCTTTATTTCCATTATCGACGTTACAAGATTTCTTAAATTCTTCACTAGATAGTAGAAAAGGCTCTCTATATGAGAATTTGCTTGCGACTGTAATAGCAAAAGCGGGTTTCCCGTTATTTTACTATGGCAATTATGAGAAACATTTGGAGATTGATTTCCTAATTGAGGCAAAAGACGGAATCATCTTGTTAGAAGAAAAATCAACAAACGGTAGAATGGCTGCTTCAAGAAGCGTTATGGAAGCTAAAACCCCATACAAAGCCTCTAGATGCATAAAAATCAATTCTAACGGCGTTGGTAAAGGTTCATTCTATTCTTCTATCACTCAATATATGTCGCCATTCTTTTTACAAGCTGAAGCAGACGCTTTAACGGAAGGCCTATTCGCAAAAGATATATCCATCTAGACTCCAAAAAAGAATACACGCATCAAGTATTTTAATGATTTTGAAACTAAAAAACGTCTACGAGCTGTAGACGTTATTTAAATTATTTCTTGTAGTTGAGATAGGTGATGAATTCAGGCTCACTAAGGTTGTTGCCTTTTTCGCCATCGACATAATAAGGCATTGCAAGGTCAAGGCAGAATTGAGCTTGATCTTGGTCTCTAACACGATTGACGATTGGGATAAGTTTCTTTTCATCAAGCTCGGCAGCCATACGAATGAAGGATGTGTTGGCTGATTGAGATGCCATGGCGTTTTGCAATGTTTGATGAGAGATTCTTACGTAAGTAAAGCCAATTTCATGTAACTTTTCTGCACTGACTGATGAATTAACATCATAAGAATGGGCGGAGAAGAGGATTCCAAAGGCACTGGCAGCCTTTATGACTCTAGTTAGATTATCTTCTAATCCAACAACCGAACGCGTTTCTATGGCTATTATAAGCGTGTTCTTAGGCATATCGACATCTTCAGCAAAGTTTTGAATCTTTTCTAAGAAGGAGGAAGAAAGAACAGAGCTTAAAGACATAGTTAAGCAAAGGTGTTTGATGCCTTTGGCTTTAAGGATTGTGTCCCCATAGTTCTTATAGAATTCCTTAACGTTATTCAACGCTTGGAAATCTAACTTATCTAAGATGTAGTTATTCGTGGCAATCGGTAAGAATTCACGTTTAGAGATGTTTTCGGAGAAATATCCTTTCAACCCTAAGGTGAATTCAATTCCAACAGCTTTCTTACTTGGCGTATCAATCAAAGAAGATAGACGCATATCGACTTGGTTATGAGCAAGCGATTCTTGCAAGAGTTGAAGGATGTATTGCTTACGGTTGGCCTTTCTTGCTTTGTTACGGCCAACTTCAAGAAGATATCCTTCTCCCATTTCTCTTGAACGCGTTAATTCAGAGCCAAGGAGCGAGACCATTTCGAAGTTTGTTTGAGCTTCATTTGGGTAAGTAACGGAGGAATAAGCAAGTTTAAGCGTCATAGAAGATCCCCCAGCCTGAATTGGATTTTCAAATAACTGGGCAATTTCTTCAGCGAAAGCGAACATGCCATTCTTATTCATTGATTTAAGCATGAAGGCGAGTGTTGAATCGTCATAACGGTAAAGGATATTTCCATAACCTTCATCTTGAATAAGGGAAACAACGCTTTGGAGAAGAGTTTCTTTGCTATCGAGTCTATAACGGGAAACCAGATCTTCTAGATTGGTAATACGCATAGCAAGGACGATGCCGTTTCCTCTTGTTCTAATTTCTCTATTAATTTCATTAGAGAAGGTCTTGGCATTATAAATACCGAGAGCCTTATCAAAGAGATTGGCAGAAGAAGACGCCACACGCGCTTCGCCTTCAATAATAATTGTTGAAAGGTTAGATCCTTTTCCTTTGTTAGTCGTAAGAACGCTCATAGATTGTTCTGTTGGGCCAAGTTGAGGAATGGATTTCTTTAATGTTCCTTTTCTTAATGGGCAATCTTCGCAAGGCTCATCTAAACCCATGATGACTTTATAGCAAAGTTCTCCGCGTTTGATATTGTCAAATTTCTTTGCCATATTCTCGGAGAATTGCATGATGTGATACGTTGAGCTATCAATTGAATAAAGGAGTTTGTCATCTCTTTCAACAAGGGAATTAAGTGTTGTTTCATGACGCCTAATTTGTCTTTGAGAATCTAAGCCAACGATCATGACGGCGATCATCGAGAAGAAAGAGTCCGCACATTCTCTCTCTAAAAGATCTTGGGAACTCTTTTTCGTAGTAGAAAGGAAATAAGCAAGTCCTTTCTTTCCATCCGCGCAAGACATTGGGAAGAAGAAACCGGATTTAGCATCGATTGATTGCATCTTCTCCGAAACCTCAAACGGCAATAAGTTAACATCATCGACAAAGAAGAAACTATCAATGCCAATATGTTCGAAAATCGGATTGAGGAATCTTCCTGGAATGTTTTTGCTATTCCCGAAAAGATTAAAACCAGTTTCGTCTGGGTTATTTGCGTTTGAATGTTCAATAATGACCGAATATGTATCGCTCATCTCGTTATAAAGAAGAACGCCAGCATTGCTAAATTGCATGGCTGAGCAATAATAAGCCAAAGCCTTAGAAACAGTTTCAATCATTTCTTGCTCGTTTTTAGCAAGCAAGAATTGTTTGTAGAAGAATTCATTTGCTGAAAGAAGAATGGCTCTACGTGGCTTTTCGCCAATTCCGGCATATGGCAAGACTAATTCATCTCCTCCGTCGATTATTTCAAGAGGATTGGCTTTCTTTAAAGCTGCTTCAGCAGTATCGATAAGCTTGCTTTCAGAAATCGAAGGGAAGATAGCCGCGCCAAGCTTAGATGAATAGAAGATAACCAAGCCAGATTCGCTCTTAATATCTGTGATAGCAAAGGAATGAATAAATTGCTCGCAACGTGTTCTAAATAAGGCGACCGTGCTTAATTTCTCAACGAACACCAAATAGGAACCGTTCTTTTTCTTACAAACGATTGTCGGGGAGAAAATCAATTTGATGGAACGCATCAAAGAAGCGTCAACTCCATCAGGGATTCTATCCGCGCCAACCGTATCAATAGCAACTAAAGCGCTAGTAAAAGAAGACGAATTCTTTATTGCGTTACGTAAGGCATTAGGGAATTCTTCTTCGCTAAAGACTTTTTCAACAACTATTGTTTCATCTACATCACTATTTCTTTCATTTAATCTCGCCGCTAAAGTATTGATCTTATGTTGCAAGGAAAGAAGGTTTTTGCTCTTATAGTCTTTGTTAAGCAATTTAATGCGACCTGCGTCAAGAGAATCAATTTGATCGAGGAAGTTTTCAGTCGCATCCTCTAATTCGTTGCTCCCACGTTTGTAACCGTAAATTAAGAATCCAACGAAAGCTAGCAAGAAACAGATGCAGACAATCGAAAGAATGAGAAATACGACATACGTGTCATTGTTTTGATAGGCAAACACAAGCCCAAGAATGGCAAAAACAGTAAAAGCAACTAGCCAAAATGATGGGAAAGCAATCAAGAAGGGAAGGCTTTTCCTATAGCCAAAAAGTTTCTTTGAGGTTTCTTTGAAATTAAATTTCTTATTTTCCATTTAAAACCTCCTCCGACGTGCTAAAGTCTGAACGGTTATTCAAAAGAATCTTCGTTAATACGCGGCCAATGATTGGGGTTGCTTCAAGACTCTTGCGGCGATAATTAAGTAATTGATCTGGAGAATCTAATTCTAAGGCAATTACACGTATAGTTAAAAGAGAGACTTGTCTTTGATAGCAAACCATGGCAATGCCACCAGATGAAGTATCATAAGCCCTAAGCATGTTTTTAACATATGCGTAGTGGTTTTCTTTTAATTCTTCGATATCTTTTCCGGAGGTGTAGATTTGCTCTCCACTTAAAAGATATCCTCTTTCAGCAAAACTGCCCTTACCAACTTCAAATGATGCAGCTTCCGCCTGTCCACTCATGGAATTTTGGAAGATATAGAATTCTGGTTGGCCAGGAATTTGACCATATGGGGTGTAGATTAAAGGATTGTATCTAACGCCATCGAAATAATAACGATCGGCAATAAATAAGTCGCCTTGGTGGAGATGCTTATCTAATGAAATACATGAGCCTGTGTTAACAACAAGATATGGATCATATTTATCAATGATCATATTTGTTACTAAAGCTGACATCGTATTGCCATATCCTGTGGCGGCAATAACGATTTCATCAATTCCGAAATTGCCACGGTGCACCTTAATGCCAAATGGCAATTCATCAATTTTCTGGCCGGAAGTGAAACGTGACGTATAGTAGAGGATATCGTCTTCTGTTTGTCCTAAAATGGCAATCATTCTTCATCTCCTCCTTCCTCATCATCGACTTTGGTTTTCGCTTTTAAAGCGTCTTCTTCAAACTTATTATGTTCAAGAAGGGCTTCGAATTCGTTAACTTCCAAAGGCTTAGCAAAATAATAACCCTGAACGGCATCAAGATGATGCTTAGTTAGAATAGCAACTTGCGTTGGGTTTTCAACACCTTCGGCAATAACGAACATCTTTAAGCCGTGCACAAGGGAAATAATCGAAGAAACAAGGGATTCACTTGTCTTATCGAGTTCAACGTCATCGATAAATGATTTATCAAGTTTTAGAACGTCGAAATCAATGTTCTTAATAGCGGATAAGGAAGAATATCCAACACCGAAGTCATCGATTGAAGTGGAAAATCCTAACGCTTTAATCTTACGGATGATGAAGCTAATAAATGACGTGTCTTGAGCAGCCAAAGATTCAGTTAACTCAATCTCAATCGATTTAGGATCAACGTTATATTTCTTAATTGTTTCCGAAAAGAAAGTAATGAGATTTGGATCGTAAATCGTTCTTCTAGAAAGGTTAACGGAAATAACGAGTTTTCTTTTTCTTTCTTTTTTCCATCTTGAAAGATCTTGGCATACTGTTTCAAAAACATAATGGTCGATATCGACAATCTTACCGGATGCTTCAGCATAAGGAATGAATGAAGATGGTGGCAAATAACCACGGCGTGGATGTCTCCAACGAATAAGAGCCTCAGCTCCATAATATCTTCCTTCTGCAATGTTCCACTTAGCCTGATAGTAAATAAGGAATTGCTTCTTTTCCAAAGCTTGATCAAGTTCGATTGATCTTTCTTTTTCAAAATCTCTTGTATCAATCATTTGAGGATCGAATAATTTGATATCGCCAGAAAGACGCATGCCTGCATCAAATCTTGAAGCGGTATTGGCGTTATCAATTGCTTCATAAATCGATTGATTGCCTTCGATGACATTTGCACCAATCATGATGAAAGCCATTGGCAAGGACGGAAGACGTCCAAGTTCAAGGTTGATGTCATCAACTAATTGTTGCAACGTGTCAAAGAATTCTTGTTTGTTTAAAACGTGGGCGTAGAAGTAGTATTTGTTTTCACGGTTAACGCCATAAATCCAGTTATCTTTGCCATTAAGTTCTTTTTCTATCGTCGCTAAAAATATTTCGTTAAGTGAGAAGATATCAACTTGTCTAAAAGTAGATATAGGCTGGTTATTAAATCCGTGAATATAGATAACGCCCGTCATTTGTATCTTATCTTTTTCAAGTTTATTCATGCGAGAGGCCGCTTCTCTTTCGAATGTTTCATCATCCCAAATCAAAACGTCCTTATCGAAGATTGTTTTAATCCAAATTTGACGACGGAATAAAGATTCGCGTCTAGAAAACAAACTTGATATTGCGACTAAATCAACAATTGTTAATGAATAGCTAATAAGCACGATAATTGAAGCGCCAAGTTCATTGATAAAATCATATTTAGCAATAAGAGCGATACTTGGAAGAACAACGCCAGTAACAAAGAAAGCTAAAAGAACGAAACAGACAATGATGATGTTACGTAATATGTCGATTTTCTTATTCATCTTTGTTTCCTCCTTTTTTCTCTTTCTTCATTTCTTTTTGCAGTTCTTTACGAAGTTTCTTCTTTTCTTTTTCCTTTTCAAGTCTCATTTGCTCTCGAAGTTCTCGTTTAAGATTGAATTTCTCTTCGAATAGCATCATGGCTTTTTCATCATTCCGATCTACTCCAGCCTTATCCATTGCTTCAAATAGCTCAGTTTCATAGGCTTTTTTCTCTTTTTTGTAATTGAGAATGGTTTGAACAATAGTTATTGTAGCAATAAGAGCAATAGGAACGATAATCAATACAGGAACTAACCATGGAGTTTTTCCTGCTGCAGCCGCCGCCTGAGGAGATACGTAAGTAAGGAATGAGCCAAAGGCGTCAGAGTGGCTAACAACAGTTCCAATATAATATGTTTCAGGAACAGTTTCCCAAGCTGTTTCAGGGCAACCACCGCTAAGATCTTTACAAGACCAAGCATTGAGGTTATCGCCACGGGTGTGGAATACTAAGCCTTTGTCATCGCTCGTAATCTCTAATACTCTATGAGTATCAGGAGCGCCAAGCTTAGGATAGTAGAAGGTGATGACATCACCAACTTTAACGTTTTTAGGATCGTCTTTCTTGATGATTATGCCTGTGCCAGTATTCAATGAGTCAGGATTGTTTCCTTCCATTGAATCGGTTGCAACATAGAGGAAGGAAGTCCCAAACACTGAAGGGACTCCGTAATTCTCCGCTTTGTTTTGACTGATTAGCATCGAAGCTTGCACATAAACCATGAAGATGAGAATTATGCCAAGAACAATATCCACTATTCTTGAAATAATCTTTTTCATTATTTAAGTTTTCCTTTCAAGACGACTTTCTTTGCCTTAGAACTCTTTCTTGTTTTGATAAAGACATAGTCCTTTTCAGCACGGAAGGAAGGAACATCACGAACATATTTCTTCTTTGAAGGTTCTACTTCCTCTTTTGAAGGAGTTTCTGCAGGGGATTCTTCGGTTTTTTCAGGTTCAGAAGAAGATTCATCAACTTGAGGCTTTTCTTCTACGTCTGTAGGAGTTTCTTCTAACGATTCTTCAACCTTATGTTCTTCGATAGGCTCCGTTTCTAAAGAATCTTCATTTTCAGGAACGTTCTCTTCTGGTTGATTCTCTTCAACAGGTTCGCTTGGTTCAGGCTCTATTGGAGTTTCAATATTTTCAGAAGGCTGTTCTTCAATTGGTTTTTCTTCGTTGTTAGAAGATTCAGTCTCAACAGGAGTTTCTTCAATTGGTTGGACTTCTATAGGGGTTTCTTCGATTTTTTCTGGCTCAATAGAAGGTTCTTCAACGTTAGGAGCAATCTCTTCTTGAGGTTCATCTTCTTTCTGAGGCTCTTCGATTGGAAGTTCATCTTCTTTGTTTTCTATAGGAGTGTCGTTAACTGGTTCCTCTTTTTCATAAATAACAACGCGTCTTCCTTTGGCGTTAATGAACTCAGCTTTGATCTTACGCTTATCGCAGCTTACGAATTCTTCGATTTGTGGCTCATCGCTATTTTCATTGTCGCTAAGTTCAATCTCTTCAACCGGTAAAGGTTCATTAGGAACATCTTCTAACTCTTCGGAAGAAGGCTCT
>CAVKAU010000084.1:0-3999 GCA_963654035.1 bacterium
GTCAATCACTATCCAATTATTTTCAGATTTATAAAAATCGCTAATAGTTGACATAGCAACCGTTTTCCCGCAGCCTCTGATTCCAGAAATAATAAAGACTTCGCTATTAGAAGAACCCAAAGAAAGTGAATTATAAATTTCCTCAAGATCGCTTTTTCTAGAAATTATCTCTTTCGGCTCTTTACCAAAGGTAATATTAAATGGATTATTGATCATAGAATTCCTCCTAAAGTAATGATACAAGTTTTTTTATGAACTTTCAAAAATTTTGTGAACTCTTGTGAATTTCTATGAACTTTTGTGAACTCTTATGAACTTTCAAATTTTTTATGAACTTTTTATTTTCTTAGGAAATCTAAATTAGGTATCTTATTATTTTGAATGATGTAAACAAGCATTTTAGCAAACCCTTCAGGGTCTCTAATTTGGTATTGCATGTGATTATATCCTTCAAAAACAGGGTAGTTAGCACATTTATAAGCTTTCATAACATTATCACGATACTTGAAATGATCTTCTTTGTCACCAAACTCAAGGAACATATGTTTTTGTAAATCCTCACTTAATAAAGGAAAGGGCTTATTTTCCAAACTATCGGAAAGCTGGCGAGACATGTTTTTATATGTTAGTTCTTTACCTGCCATAACAAAATAAGGTCTTATTTCTTTATCATCACACCACATTATCTTCCCTAGATTTTCGCCGTTCTTTTTATATAGGCTTTTAATGGCAAAGTATAAGAATGGAGTCATTATTCTTCTAGTGAATTTACCAATTTGGGCAAATTGCCCTCCATCGATAAAAACATGTTTAACAGAAACATTCCCCTTAGAAAGAAAAGCTATTGCTAAATCGGCGCCTATAGATGAAGCGATAAGTAATTCAATCTCTTTAATTCCTTCTTCTTTTAAAAAAGATTCAACTTGTTTCACCTCATCTTCTTTTGAGATGTATTTTTGCTCATGGCAATAAACGGTCGATGTTGGCATAATGCAAAAATACTTATCACAAAGATATTCAGCCACTCTTTCGTTACTTTTTCCTGTCACGCCCATCGCATGGAAAAAAAGAATAGCTGGATTATTTTTATTGCCCTTTGTTTCAAATAACATATAAACCCTCCTATTTTCTAATAAACAAATAAGTTTAAAGGCGTTAGTTCAACCTAATATATAGATAAACTTTATTACATCAAAATTGTATCACTATTTTGTGTTTAGTTGTTAGTTTTTGCTAACTTAAATATCGCCACTAAAATAAAAACCACGTTTTATTTATTATGAAACACAATCCATAAGGGTTTTAACGTGGTTTTTTAGATTTTTGAATATTTACTTATTCTTTATCGCATCAATTGGCTTTTTGCTTGCTAATCTAATAACTGGCAATAATGCAGAAATAATGCTTGCACCTATTGAAATGCCAAATAAGGCTAAGACAACCAAGAAATTAGGATTCATCAAAGTGAAATCAAAGGCGGCATTCTTTAATAGTTCCGCATTAACGATGCCTGAGATAACGAATACGGCAACAGTCGAAAGAAGGAAATTCGCAAAAGCAATGATGAACGCTTCAGAATAGAAGATTTTAAAGACGTCGCTGCGTTTTGCACCAACCGCACGTAAGATACCGATTTCCCTCTTCTTGTTATTGATTGAAACAGAGATGAAATTGTAGAAAAGCAACATGCTGAATATTGCTAAAGTTATGCCAACATAAATAAAGGCATGGGTTAAAACGACAACAATCAAAGAAATTTGTTCGACCGCTAAAAGAGTCGCGTTATTTAAATTTAGCATCCACGAACCATGGGCGATCTCATCTTCTTCGCTATAGGTAAAAATGTTTTTGTTCTTGAGATAAGAACTGATGAAGGAATCGATATTTGCATTCTTAATGGAGATAAAAGCGGTTGAATCGTAATTATATTCATACTTACCGTTTTCCTTTAATCCGTTAACGAGGCTTTGAGCAGTATTCTTTGAGACTTTTAAGGCGTTCGTTAAAGCTCCTATGGACACATCCATATCAAATCCGGCCAATTTTAAGGTAACGGTCTTATTTGGATTCTTATAATCTTCTCCTATTGCTAATGTATCAGAATAAGAAATTGAAGGATATTCGTTTACTTCTTTTAAGGTTGCAATAATCTTGGCATCAGAATCTTTTTTGAAAGAGATGAATTCTTCAGTTTTTCTACCTTCAGATGAAGAAAACAAGAAAGAACGAACATCTTTTTTCTTATCTTCTTCTGTTTCTTCGCTTTCGCCACTATTGATATATTTCTTATATAGAGTTTGATAGTTGCTTTCGATATAAGAATCAACATCTGCTTTATATTGCTCTAATGCTGTGGAATATTTTTCGGTGAAATTTGATTTGGAATATTCTTCTTGTTTCTCTTCATTACTCTTCATTTCATAATAAAGGTCCGTTAAAGAAACCACAGTTTCGTAATCGCCTAACTCTTTTTTACCATTATCAAAATAATAACCGTTCAAATCAGGAGAATAATAAAGGGCGTTCTTTCCTGTTCCAAAACTTGATGTTACATTTATTTCAGTATCAGAATTCTCATCTTTTTGAATGAATAGTTGAGAATGAATCGAAGATGAATCCTTGAGGCTAATAATAGCTTGGTAATTAGGGTCATCGAATTTGATATTGGTTTTTGTCCGATAATCAGCAAGTGTCTTGGATAACCCTGTATCGACAATGCCAGTAATCTTATAAGTTCTAGTTTCCGACTCGCTATTAAACTTAACGCTTACATTTCTTCCTAAAACAATTTCAGGAGTAACTTCTTCTCCTTTGATAAAAGAAGAATCATCGCTTGCGTATATTCCTAAATCTTGATAAGAATAATATGAATATAAAGATATTGCACATTCATCCTTATTTTCTGGCATCTTTCCGTAAGTAACGGCAAAGCCAAAATCATTCAAAAAGGAATCGTTAACATAAGTGCAAGAAGGCCACCTATAAAGATGAAATTGATCGTTATCCGCTTGTCCGCATCTAAGCGTAACGGAGGTGATATTTGTTTGATTTTGATAGACTTTTGCGCCCGTTTTTTCGATTTCGGAAATTCTTGAAGAGGAAAAGCCATTCGCCGTACCAGATTCCTTAATATAGGAATAGAAAGAATTAATCTTATTCCTTTCGATCGTTGATTTTATGGCTGCTTGCTCATTAAAAAGGGACATCGTAAGGCTTGCGCCAAACAAAGAGAATGAGACAGTTGAAAGAAGAACGGTCATCACAAGCCTAAATGGCTTAACTTTTATTGATCTAGCTCCCATTCTAAAAGCTTGCCAAAGAGAGAATTTACTTTTGATTGTTTTAAATTCTTCATTATTTGATTGGATATTATCTTCATTTGTCTCAGTAAAAGCGTTTCTTTCACCATTTTCATCAATTTTTGCAGCTTGGCAAACTGCTTTGTTGACCATTTTATCGGCAACAATATAAATGTCATCATCGGTTTTTTCGATAGCTTCGTTAATATAGGAAAGATCTTCTTCCGTTAATTTATGGCCTTTATTAAGACGAATGACGTTCTCGCCAAGAATAGCCATCCCATCTCCAACATTAACGTTTTCTAATGGTTTCTTTTCTAAGTCAGAAATAATTTTTCCATCCTTAAGCTCAATTACGCGGTCGCCAAAATGTTCAGCAAATTCACGGTCATGGGAAACAACGACGACAAGCTTATTTTTCGAAAGATTTTTCAATGTTTCAAATACGGCCTTACCGGTGCTGCTATCAAGGGCACCAGTTGGCTCGTCGGCAAAAATAATCTTTGGTTCCTTAACAAGAGCTCTAGCAATAGCCACCCTTTGTTTTTGACCACCAGATAATTCGTTTGGCTTTCTTTTTTCAAAACCGCTAAGATCAACTTCCTCAAGAATGTTTTTGACTATCTCATCGGTTGCTTTTTTGTGCTGGAGTTGCAAAGCCAAAGCGATATTCTCTTTAACAGTGAAGTCGCTAAGAATG
>CAVKAU010000085.1:0-3839 GCA_963654035.1 bacterium
CTCCACCAACCCAAAGGGCCGCTTTAACGTGGTCATATTCATTTAACCAGCCAAGTTCTAGAGAATTATTGGCGTTAACTAAAACGACGACTTTTTCAAATTTGGTATTAACAGCGTCAAGCAATTCTTTTTCTTCGGTGCTTAACTCGAGATAAGATCCTTTGTTTCCGCTAACGCCCTTTGTTTCGCCAAAGTTTTGTGCAGTAAGGTCGCTTCCTTCGCCACCGCTTCTTGAAATAACGACAATCGCAGCATCGTTATAAGAATCAAATGAGGAAGATGCAGCACTTTCTACATCAGCCCACGGCACTTCATTAATGGAGAATTTGCCACCTCTCCAGTTTGGGGAGGAACGTTTGTACCCAGCTTCGTTTTTGCCTTTGTAGAAATTCCATAAGGTTTCATTAACGGAAAAACCAGAATTTTCTAAAGCGCTTTTTAAGGTTGGCGCTGTTGAAGTATCGATAGAGCCTGAGCCAGTTCCGCCATAGACCATGTCAACGCTAGAAACGGAGAAAAGGCTTACTTTTGCTGCTGAAGCAAGAGGAAGGGCATTGTTTTCATTTTTAAGAAGAACCATTCCTTCTTCTTCGATGCGTTGGGAAACTTCGCTATTGTGTTTGTTGAGTTCCTCTTCCGTTTTGAAATCCTTAGAGAAATATTCCGACGATGTTTCTCCATCTCCCACTTTTTCAATCTTATAAGTGTCTTGATTGAAATAACGAGAAATAATCGTATTCCAAGTGTAGGCTTCATAGTCACCAAATGCCAAAGCACCAGCGGCAACGCCCATGATTGGGAATAGGATGAGCATTAGTTTTTTATTGCTCATTTTTTTCTTTTTTGCCATTTAAAATCCTCCTTATGGCTTATGTTGTCCCGAATGTTTTTCGGAAGTTGGCTAAATAATATGAATGCGCTTACATTAACGCAATTCAAACGACATAACTGCCAATCTTTGCGACACAAGTGCCTTGAAAAACTATTTCTTTAAGGGGATAAGCATATCTAGATTAAAGACTTCTTTTTCGTAACTTGTCGTAAGACTTCCACCATACTTTTCCACGATTAAACGCATGCTTTTCATTCCGTAACCATGATCAAGTTTGCGATTGTCTTTCGTTGTTAAGGGAAGACCGTCTTTAAACTTAGGCTTCTTTTCGCAATAGTTATATAGGTGGATGGAAACGAATTCACCAGCGTTTTTGATGATTAAACCCATTATCTTTTTCTCTTGGTCGCTTACCTTTTCTAAGGATTCAATCGCATTATCTAAAGCGTTTCCTAAAAGAGAGTATATTTCCGTTTCTTCCATAAAGGAAATGGCTTTCCCATCGGCCATAGTCGTTAGTTTGATTCCTTTGTTTAAGCAAGTTAGGCTTTTTTCCATCAGAAGAATATCAAGCGCTTCATTTCCAGTTTTAAGAGACGTGTCGTATACGGAAATCTTTTTCATCATCTCCGAAACTGATTCTTCTGGCAAAGAGCATTTGTCCCCGAAATGTCTTATTTGATGCTTTAAATCGTGGCATTTAATGTTGATATAATCGATATTCTCTTTAAGTATGTTGTATTGCTTTTCTTCTGATGCCCACATCTTTTGCACGACGGAAAGTTCCTCTATCGCCTTCTTTTTGGCAAGAAGGTTGAATTGAGCGGTAAGAACGAAAGCGCAGCAAAAGATAATAAGCAAACATACAATTGAAGAATAAAACTGATTTGGATGGGAATAAGAATAATAGGTAACGATGGCGTTAATAACAACCGAAACAAGAATCATCGCAATAGATAGCAAAAGAAGATGAACACTGATGAGGCGCATATTCTCGCCTTTTCTTATTCTTTGTCCATAAATCAGATAGCAAATCCAATAAACGATCAAATATGATTCGTAATGGATGAAATTAACTAATGCGTCATAGGTCGATTGCATCCTATCGCCATATGCCTCAACTGGCAAGCCATTATTTAAACCAGTGGCAATGATAATGAAATTATACGTTTCAAAAGCTATATGTTGCGTTGCATATGCGGCAATCGTGCAAAAGAAAACGTTTACCCAATTCTCATCATAGCAAAATATTTTTAAAAGAACGGTCGAAAGAAAATATAAGCCAAAGAAAAGAAGAGACGAATATAATGCGCTATATTGAAGGATCGGAATGGCAAAAGCTATAGCAAAGCATACTATTCCAACAGCAATCATGCGCACTGGATAAAGTTTCTTTTTCTTTAATTTCCAGCTGAATATAAACTCCGACAGGAAAAGTTCAGCCATGAAAACGATCTTGTACCAGAAAAGGGCGCTCGATGAATCATAATACATAGATTTTTCCTTTTCCTATATATCTAGTAAGGTCTTCCATGAATGTCTTCTTTTTCGCTAAAGAAATTCTTAGAGGTTCCTCTTCTCCTGCTAAATAAAGATCATATGCGTCAATTTTCTTAACATAACGAAGATTTATCAAATAACAGTTTGCGCATCTTGAGAAATCATCGCCTAAATTTCCTTCAACCTGAGAAAGAGAGCCATAAGCTTGATAATTTCCATCAGTAAGGTGGTAAATGAGGTGATGCTTAAACACTTCGATATACCTAATTGAAGAGGCTTTGGCTTTGATTTTGCCACTTTCCGTTTGGATTAGTATTGAACCGATTTCGGAATTTTGCCTCACTCTTTCCATTATGCGATTCATTTTGATTTTGAAAGAAAAATATTCCAGAGGTTTTACAATGAAATCAGAAGCGTCAACTTCATAACCTTTGACGGCTAAATTAGCCATATTCGTCACAAAAACAATGATGCTTGTTGAATCAGTCTCACGGATTTTCTTAGCGATATCGATTCCATTTTCTCTAGCCATCTGAATATCAAGGAAAATCAAATCAAAACGCGGTGAATAATCATTAACGAATGCCGTAGCGTCATCAAATTCATTGATAGTCGCTTCATCGCCTGCTTCTTTGAAATAGGCCTCGAGGCATTTTCTCGTTTCTTCTATAGCCGTTCTTTCGTCGTCTAAAATGGCAATTGAAATCATACTAATTTTTCTTTCTTTTTTGATTATACAAAGATTGTAAAGATTAGAACAATTATTTTTCAAAAGATGATTGATTTAAGAAAAAACCGCTAGGCAATTGGAATTGCTCAGCGGCATTATTCTCTGACTCAGAAAAGTTGAAAGGAAGTGATGAGTCAAAGAACGTGTATATAGGATTGTTTGGCTTCTTATTTAGTTTCGCCTATCGGTTCTTCGTTTATTACGAAGTGCTCGTCAATCTCGTATAGATGATTCTTGGTAAGGATTAAGATTTCTCCTGGCATCTTGGCTATTTCAGGGTAGCAAGGTTCAATGAAGAGTCCGTTATCTTGCAACGCTTTGATAATCTTTGGAAGAGTTATCTTAACAAGATCATCGAATTCAATGTCATCTTTTCCACCTATTAAGGAAGGGATGTTTTCAATGGCGGTGACCATTTCTTCTTCTCCCTTCACCCACACATAGCATCCTGTAGAATCGTTAATCATATATGATCTGCCATCTTTTTGATTATCAGTAGACTCATTACCATTTTCGTTAACGTTATTTTGACCTTCTATTCCACCAGTCTCAATTTGATAAGTCTCATCGTTAACGTAAACTGTTTTCGTTTTTGTTTGACGAGTTTTCATGAACGCATCCTCGAGATATTCCTTCCCATTTTTCTTGTTAGGGTAGGAAGCAAGGATTTTGTTCATTCTTAGGGAGGAGGCGAATTGTTTTGTCTCTTCTATGTTATCCTTGTCTCCAAATCCATCCCCTGATAAATGGTATGCCTTACCGTTTGTTATCACGATT
>CAVKAU010000086.1:0-10230 GCA_963654035.1 bacterium
CGTAAGCATTGGTTGGGCAAGCAAGGATGGGTCCTTTTTTATTGCGGCCGCACCCATGCAAAGCGATGTACCAACTATCTTTGAGAAGGTGATGGCAAAGAACATCGTTATTGAGACTAAGGCAGAGAAGGTCAAAGAGTGTGCTGCAAACTGAGCGGCGTGCTCTCCGGTGAAAACCATCCCGTTCCATATATAATAATTTGAAAAATCAAACGTATTACCGTCTCCTGGGTAATTGACCTCGCCTAAGGAAACGATTCCCGTATATTGTTCCATAGTTACCCAAATAAAGCAGAAAATGGCAACACAAGCCGCAACAATCAAAGAACTGCGGAATTCCTTCCAAAGGATTTTAAAGATATCTTTTGGTCCGAATTCGTTTGTCGCTAAGCCTCTAATCATCATGCCCGTTGTTTGGCCACCAGCGTTTCCTCCGGTATCCATTAAAGTAGGAACAAAGGAAACGAGAATTGGCAAGGAAACAAAGATCATTTGCGATTCAAGACGGTTCAAAACCATTGTCGTAAAGGTTCCTAGAACCAACAAGGCAATAATCCAAGGAATACATTTCTTGGCGTTTTCAAATACGCCGGTTTCGTTATATGTTTTCTCGGATGGAACGAGATTGGTCATATGAGCGATATCTTCGTTGCTTTCCTCGGTGATGACATCCATAGCGTCATCGACTGTGACAATGCCAAGAAGGCAATTGTCTTCATTTAAGACGGCCAAGGCGTTTAAGTCATATTTTCTAAACATGTTTGCAACGTCTTCCTTATCCGTGTTGACGTGGCAAAATGGTGCGTCCTTATTCATGATATCAGAAAGGAGAGCGTCGTCTTTTGACCAGATAAGGTCATCAAGGTCGACTGTTCCAACGAATTTGCGTCTTTCATTTCTAACGAATATTGTATAGACGGTTTCGGCTTCACGTCCTCTTAATCTAATGTGGTCGATGGCTTTTTTGACATTCATTCCTTCTTTAAGTTCGATGAATTCCGTGGTCATGATGGCGCCGGCCGTATCTTCTTTATATTTAAGAAGCTGATTGATGTCTTTTCTCATCTCGGGATCGGCCGCGGCAAGAACCTTTTTCGCGAGATTAGCAGGCATATCGCCAACGGAGTCCGCCAAGTCATCCGCGTACTGGGAATTAACGAGTTCGACTAATTCCTTGTTTGTCATCGCTTGGACCAAAGACTCTTTCAAGTCTTGCGAAAGCTCATCAAACAAAGATGCGTTTTGCTCAGATTTTGTATCTCTAAATAAAGTGATAACATCCTTAATATCTAGGTCTTCGCAGGCTTTAGCAATATCGGCATCAGGAATCATCTCAAAGATTCTCTTTAATTCTTTTCTATCATGCTTGCTTATTGCCGCTAAGAGGACTTCGGAGTCGAAAGAGGCTTCGTTAATGTCTTCGGAAGTTAATTCGTCTATAGGTACATCAATATTCTCAATATCTTGATTACTTATCTTTTCTTCTTCGTTATTTTTATTTTCATTATCGTTCATTTCTTTATCCTCCCGTTACGCCTAGTGTAGCATTTTAAAATAATTTTGTATCGAAAAACATTTAAATTTATAAATTTAAGGACACTAACTAGCTAAGCCGTTTTATAATACATTCCGTAATTCAAGGAGAATTTAAATGTCTGAATTAAAATTTATTGTTGAAACAAGTGCTCGTCACGTTCACTTAACTCAAGAAACCGTTGAGGTTTTATTTGGAAAAGGCCACGAATTGACCCCAAGGAAATTCCTTTCCCAACCAGGTCAATACGCCTCAACTGATAAAGTCACAGTTATTGGCTATAACAAAAAGGATCCAAACGGACCACGTCCATCAGCCGCTTTTTCAATCCTTGGCCCAGTAAGAAATGCCAATCAAGTTGAAGTTTCTTTCACTGATGCAAGAACTCTTGGCCTTTCTGCTCCAGTTCGTGAATCTGGCGATATTGCCGGATCTGGCAAATGCACCATCAAAGGACCATGTGGCGAAGTTGATCTCGAAGAAGGGGTTATAGTTGCAAAACGTCATATCCACATGACTCCAGAAGATGCTGCCAATTTTGGCGTTGAAAATGGCCAAATCGTTTCAGTCAAAGTCACTGGAACAGGCCGTGAAACCATCTTTGGCGACGTTGTAATCCGTGTTTCTAAGAATTATGCTCTTGCTATGCATATCGATACTGATGAATGCAATGCTGCCGCCGCCTTTGGCGAAATCTGGGGAACAATCGTTAAATAGCAATGGCAGAATCTTTTTCTTACAAACCAGTAAACGTTTGCGCGCAAGGGTTCGAATTCGTCATTGATGGAGATACGATTAAATCGGTTAAGATAACTAGAGGTTGCGCCGGTAACACTCAAGGCGTTTCTCGTCTTGCCGAAGGGAGAAAGGTCGATGATGTCATCGCTTTGCTTAAGGGAATCAAATGCCCTGGATCTAAAGGAATGTGCACATCATGCCCAGATCAAATTGCTTTGGCTTTAGAGGAATATAAGAGAACGCACCAAAATGGCTAAGGTATTGATCTTAAATGGCTCTCCGCATTTAGAGGGATACGTTTCTTCGATGATCGAGACCCTTAAAGCGGCTTTAACGAAAAACAACGTTCAATATATTCAATACAATCTTGCTTTCATGAACATTCATGATAGCATTGGCGAAGATTATCCGATTCACGATGATATGGAGAAGATAAATTCTTCACTGGATGAATGCGATTATCTCGTTTTTGCCTCGCCACTTTATTATTTCTCCTTCTCTGGCTACCTCAAATGCGCTATAGACCGTCTTTCTCCTTCTAATAACGCGAGTAAGAATCTTATTTGCCTTCTTAGCATGGGAAGCGATGATGAAAATATCCTTGAGCCATTAAAAGAACAAACTAAACTAATTTCATCTAGTTTGAATTGGAATTTGCTAAGTTTCTTGTATATAAAAGGTTGCAAAAAACCAACAAAACTCGATGAACACGTGGCCGAGCTTGAAAGAGTTTATCAGCTTGGATTAAAAATCAAATGAAGCAATACCCAACTTAGGAAATCTAGGTTGGGTTTTTCTTGCAAGAGGAATAAAGAAACAATAGAATATACGCACGGCGAAAGTCGAATATCCCGAAACGGTTAAAAAGGACTGCGAAAAACCGTTAGCAACTCCATCTAAATCGGTGGTAAGTGCTCGTCCTTAGAGGGCCCACACACCCTAACGATATTCGAAGAATGTAAGGAAAACCTTCTACTAGTGTGGAAGTTTTTCGCTCTGAAAAAGGAGTATATCTACATGGAAAAAGTTTTATTTACGTCTGAGTCTGTTTCCGAGGGTCATCCAGATAAGGTTTGTGACAAAATTGCCGACTCAATCCTTGATGCTTGTCTTGCTCTAGATCCACAAGCTCACGTTGCTTGCGAAGTCTTTGCAACGACAGAATTTATCGTCATTGGTGGAGAAATTACCGTTAGAGGACATATTGATTACGAAGGTATTGCTAGAAAAGTTCTTAGAGAAATAGGCTATTTAACGCCAGAAAGCGGAATTGGCTGCGATTCTTGCGAGATACTAGTGAAAGTCAAGGAACAATCCCCAGACATCAATATGGGCATCGAAAAGGAAAATGAACTTGATATGGGCGCAGGCGATCAAGGAATCATGTTTGGCTATGCCTCAAAAGAGACCACCAACTATATGCCATTCCCTGTTTCGATCGCTCATAAACTCGTTAGAAAAGCTACGGCCCTCAGGAAAGAAGGGAAATTTCTCCATGCTCGTCCAGATATGAAGTCACAAGTTACGATTGATTACACGAATGAGAATGAGCCTCACATTGATACGATTCTTATGTCATGCCAACATGATGAAGATGTCAGCCTTGATGAATTTAAGAAATATATTCATGATGAGATAATGGTTCCGGTTGTTGAATCTTTTGGTTTAAACACTGATTTCAAATGCTTGATTAATCCTACTGGACGTTTCTGCATCGGAGGTCCTATGGGCGATACAGGCTTAACTGGTAGAAAGTTGATTGTTGATACCTATGGTGGCTCGGCAAGACATGGCGGAGGAGCTTTCTCTGGAAAGGATCCTTCAAAAGTTGATAGATCTGCATCTTATTATGCTAGATATATCGCTAAGAACTTAGTTGCGGCTGGCGCGGCAGAAAGACTAGAAGTTCAATTGTCTTATGCGATTGGTGTTGCAGAGCCTCTTTCTATAAACGTTTCTACATTTGGCACAGAACATTATTCAACTGAGTTGATTCTTGAAGCTGTAAGAAATTTCTTTGATGCAAGACCTGGTGCAATCATTGAGAAATTCTCACTTAGAAAACCATCATTTAAATACGCTGACACAACCAACTATGGCGCCTTCGGAAGAAAGGACATCTCTCTTCCTTGGGAATGCTTAGATAAAGTAGATCTTCTTAAAGCATTCTTTGAAAACAAGTAATAAAACCTATCACTTAGCGACCAAACTCCCACTTAGCTAGCAATAAGTGGGGGTTTTTATTAATTAATTGTAAACGCTTACATTTTTACAATTACGAAATAGTCACGATGGCAGGCTTATTTTTTAAAAATCTTATTTACTTTTTTCTCACTTATTTTATTATGTTGTTGTAAGGGATATTAAGTCCCAGGAGGTAAATAAATGAAGATACAAATCGTCGGTAAGAATATCCAAATTACCGACTCTATTCGTGCTACAATCGAAAAGAAATTGACACGAGTAGAGAAATATTTCGTTAAGAGTGACGAAGAAATCTTAGCGAGAGTTGTGGCAGTTGCCTATACTGTCGGAGCTAAAATTGAAATCACGATTTTCACCAAATCGATGGATTTCAGAACAGAGGTTCGTGACAATGATTTGTATGCTGCCGTTGACTTAGCTATTGATAAGTTAGAAGACCAAATGCGTCGTCTTAAAACGAGAATGAACCGTTCTAAAAATGCTGGTCAAGGTTTAGGCTTAGGCCGTGCGATCGCATTTGAAAATTTAGCTGATGAAGAAAGTGAAAACGAAGCTGATGAAATTGTCAGAACAAAGTCAATCTACCTTGAGCCTATGACTCTTGATGATGCTATCACCAGAATGAACGCTTTAGGACATACATTCTTCGTTTATCTTGATGAAGATGATGATAAGGTCGCAGTTGCTTATAAGAGAATAGATGGTGGATACGGCGTTATCGAAACTGAAAACGAATTGAAATAATTAATTCAAAAAAGACTAGAGTGCTTCGGCACTCTTTTCTTTTTCTAAATATCGGCTTAACCAACACAAATAAAATGTTGCCTAATGAAAATAAGTGGTATAAAATAATGTCATGAAGAAGACTTTGACTCGTAAAAAAATCAATGGACATTACTATTACTACCTGTCCCATAGAGAAGGAGATAAGGTCGTCAGTGAATATCTTGGTAGTTCTTCGTCAACTAAATACAAAAAATACTTGTATGCTCTAACTCATAAAGCCTCCAAATACGGCCTAGAGAAAGTACGCCAAAATAACTTCAAAAATGGCATTCCTGTCGCCTATGTTGAAGATGGATATTTGATCTATGAATACGCGAATGGAGCTAAGGAATATATGAATTCGAAAATGCAAGTAATAAAGGTAGGAAAAAATGGCAGAAAGAAGTAACTCAAAGGAAATAATACTTGTTTGCGGAGTGGAAGGAAGTGGAAGAGGAACATTTGCTGATTGTTTTAAAAATTCCTTTATGCAATCTTTACCGATGATGCCGCTTTATCAAGGAATTATCGGAGGAAGTTCATTTGTATCAACGTCTTCCTTAACTGATGTTAAACATATTAACTACATAAAATACGCTTCGCAAAACGGTTATAAAATTACTTTGTATTATATCTTTGCTGGGAAACTCCTTTCGATTGCTAGAAACCGTTTTAGGCTCCTTTCTGATGGCATGGCTTTTGATGAAGAAGCTTTTAAAAAGAGTTATGAAGCGTCGTATAAAGGCTTAATTGAAGTTTATCCATATATTGACTTAGTTTTCTTTATTAAAAATCAAAAGGAGTATGAGTTCATGGTGGCCTATTCACCGACCGAGACAAAGACCGACGAATTTAAGGAAGCGGTAAAGAAAGCGAAGTTTTTGGTTGACCATATTAAATGATGGCAAAACAAAAAAATCTTAACTTTTCAATATCTTAAAGTTAGAATATTGCTCATGGTTATGCCTAAGGTTATAGCAACAGATTTAGATGGTACACTTTTCTACCCCAAGAAACGTATCATGCTCATTCCTAAAGATTCGAAGGCGTTTCTCCGCCGTTTCATCGATGATGGAGGAAAGCTTCTTGTCGTTAGTGGGAGAGGAAAGTTCTTCGCTGATAAAGTGGCAAAATCCCTTGACCGCCCAGTTGACGCCGTTGGGTGCAACGGTTCCTTTGTTGTCAGCGATGGCGAGATTATCAAAGAGACTTTTTTCTCTATTGAGGAACTTAAAACTGTTTTAAATGAAATAAGAAGAGAACATAAGTTAATGTTTATTTCTCTATTTTGCAAAAACTGCAATTTCGTTATCGATGTTTCAATGATGAAATTGTTCCCTAGAGTCGGCTACCGTTTGTATGAGGTATATCAAGGTTGCTATCATGAAAGAGTATTCAAAAGTGAAAGAATCTTTTATGAACAATTAGAAAAAGGGGAAGTATATAAGGTTCTTCTCTTTGTTGGGCCTTGGAAAAAATACATCAAAAAGTCTGAAGAATTAACCGACTTATTGACGATTAGATACCCAAATTTGAATTTTGCCGCAAGCAATCAGGCAATCGAAGTAACTCCAAAAGGCATAACAAAGTCATCAGGAATTGCATTTTATCTTGAAAAGAACGGCATTTCTAAAGATAATATCATAGTCGTAGGTGATTCAGGGAATGACATTTCCATGTTTGATAGTTATTACGACCATAGCTATTGCATGTCTCATGCACCGCATAGTGTGCAAATTCACGCGAAAAATCTTATAGATCATTTCAGCGATTTGGAACAATATATCTACCCATCTGAGGAGAATATTTCCAAGGACAACAAATAGTGTTGAAGAAAGGAAAAAGAAACAATGAATCAAGTTTCACAAGTCATTACTACACTCGAGCATTATAAAGTAGTAATCAGAGATACTCTTGAGTACACCCTTCCAAGAGACAAATATGACATGAATGCATATAACGAAAAGAAGAGAAGCATTCTTGTCGAAGTTGATCAAAACACTCCTTTAAAGAGCATTATCAACAATTCCGGCGAAAACGGACAAAAATTAGAAAAATTAATCCGTGACTTCTATGATGAAGTTTATGGTGATGGCTCAACAATCATCAAAGTCGCTGACAACGACCTCCGTGTTGATCACGCTCAACACCTTGCCATTTTCAAATCCGTTCTTCCAATTCATGAAAACATTGAAGGAATGGTCAGAGGCATAATTGCTGATGCAAAAAAGAACAACGTCGATGTCGCAGCTCTTGAAAATGTCGATGCTCTCGAAGAGAGAATGTATCGTACTGTCGCTTATATGACTTTAACAAATGATTTAGTTAAATTATTCAGCGATTATAACCAAGCTCGCAGAGAAGCCAAAGGCGAAGAATCTGCTGCTAGCAAATTTATCGGAAATGATATCAACCAAGTCATCAATTATCTTTCCATCGTCCGTAACAATTCTCATATCACCGATTCCCGTTTCATGGGCGTCCAAGATAAGGTTTTCGAGCTCGTTGAGTTCATGACCGGACGTCGTGATTTACCAATGGGTAAAGGTTTTGGCGATGTCATCAAAGAAACACAAGACTCCATCGGTGGATTAGTTCGCGAAGTTGAACCAGCCTTCCGCGACGTCTATGTTCCTGTTTTAGATGAATTAATCAAACAAGCTCAAGCAAACGACAACAAGATTGGTGGATCAGACGCTTCCGCTAACGAGGCTCCTGCTACAGAAGACGCAGTCAAAGTCGACTAATTCTTAAAAGAAAGAGAAGTATATGGCAGAGACATCACTTAAAACAAAAAAAGTTCATAGCAAGAAGTGGCATACCATATGGCGCGCCATCGTCTGTGTTTTCGACGGTGCTTTAGCTTTAGCTGGGATCATCATGATTATTTTAGGGATTATCTCTGATTATCTCCCAAAAAAGAACAGCGAAAACTGGACTGGCAATGCTGAATTTACTAAAGCAACCGGTATGGATTATCGCTGGTTTGGTTTCATTTTGATTGCTGGCGCTGTGGCTATTATGTTAATTGCCTTTAACGTTATGGCTCACCGTGACGCATCCGATAAGGAACGTGAGATTCGTCGCCAAGAAAGAATGAAAGTCTTGGCTGCATCCAAAAACGTTACTTCCGAAGAAAATCCCATTTCTAAAGAAAACGCGATTGAAGTTGAAGCTAAATAAGATCAAACTTAAAAGCTTAGCCCCACAAAAGTGGGGCTTTTCAATTACGTAAATATATTTAGATTCATTAAAAATATAATGTTGCTAAAACTTTTTTAGCGATGAGAAGTTTTCAAAAGCTTATTAAAATTAAGAGATTTAAAATATTGGTTTTCGAATTATCGAATTATTAAATATCTTTCTTTGCTTCATTGGAAAAAGCAATTGTTTCTACATTGCATGAATAAGAAAAAATGCCACTTTTACGGGGCATTTTTGGATTTTTAAATTATTTTACTGTGCCAAATATTCTATCGCCAGCATCACCAAGACCTGGGCAAATATAGGCATTTTCATTTAATTCGCGATCTAAGGCGCCAATGAATAATGGGATTTCTGGGTAGGCTTTTTCGAATGCCTCAACACCTTCTGGGGCAGCGATGATGCAAATGAAATGAAGATTTTTAGCACCATGTTGTTTTAGAAGAGTTATCGCATCGATAGCTGATCCGCCAGTTGCTAGCATTGGGTCAACAACATATATTTCACGATCCCCTAAGTCGTATGGCAATTTGCAATAATATTCATGAGGAATGTGCGTTTCTTCATCACGATATAAGCCAATATGACCGACTTTTGCCGAAGGAACTAATTCGGTCATGCCGTCAACCATTCCAAGCCCTGCGCGAAGAATTGGAACAAAGCAAAGTTTCTTTCCGGAAACCATTGGTTGCAAAGACTTTTCGATTGGCGTTTCGACTTCAACCATTTCGACTGGAAGATCTTTGAGTGCTTCATAGCCCTCCATAAGAGCAATTTCCTTTACGATTCTTCTGAATTCGTTTGTTCCGGTGTTTTTATCACGGAGGATGGTGATTTTGTGCTTAAGCAAAGGATGGTCAAGCAAGGTGACGTTTGGATACTGTTTTAAGTCCATAATAATGCCTCTTTTCAGCTCTTTATCATAGCATAATGCTAAAGGTCATTTCCATAAAAAATAAAAAAGAAATTATTCCTTTAAAGATTACGTATTATGGCTATAATTATGCAGTGAGGTCATAAAAATGGATTATTCAAAATATATTTCTGTAACACCTGATTTTCCTACCGAAGGAATCTCTTTTAAGGACATCTCTCCTATTCTTGCCGATCCTGACGCATTCGAATCTTGCATCAATGATTTTGCTAAGCTCGCAGAGAAATATCAGCCTGATGTAATTATTGGGCCAGAAGCGAGAGGATTCTTATTTGGCGCAGCTCTTGGCTATAAAATGCATAAAGGCTTCATCATGGCTAGAAAAGCCGGAAAGCTCCCTGGAAAAACATATTCTGTTGAATATGCTCTTGAATACGGCACAGCTAAGATTGAAGTCCCAGCCATCGCTTTAAAACCTGGTCAAAGAGTCTTGTTGATTGATGATTTACTTGCAACTGGCGGTTCGCTTAATGCCCTTGCTAAGCTAGTTAGAGACGCTGGCGCGACTCCTGTTGCGGCCTTAACTCTCATTAATCTTAAAGAAATTGAGGGATGGAAGAAACTTGACTTCCCTTGTGAATGCTTAGTTGAACTTTCTGCTCTTCACGAATAAAAACAAGAAAAAAATCCGGTTTAATCCGGATTTTTATTTTGCTTTGAATCTTTCGGACATATATAGAATCCATAGCCTTGTTTGCATTGGAACTATATATTTTGGATTTTTGAATAATTCTAAACATTTATCTATAGGAACAAACTTAGTGGAGATGTCTTCGAATTCTTCAAGAGCTGTTGAACTTTGGGGACCAGCTTCAGCCATTACGAAGGCGTTTGACTCATCCGATAAACC
>CAVKAU010000087.1:0-9772 GCA_963654035.1 bacterium
GCTGCGATTCAAAGGAACTTTTTGACGGACTAAAGATTTCAAACGATCCAAATTATCTTACTCATTTAAATAAACATAATGTTTTTTATATCGATATGGCAGGAATTTATTCTGCATTAGAAGACAAAAATGACTTTGTTAAAAAGATAAAAAATGTCATAGTTAATGATCTTAAAATAGCTTATCCTGATTTGGATTTTGCAAATTTCGGATGCAATGAAGCCTTCGTTTTGATTAACAGCTTACAGAATGAACGTTTCGTGTTTCTAATCGATGAATGGGATGTAATTTTTCGTGAAGAACCAGATTCAAAAATGTGCGATGAATACATTAGTTTTTTGAGGAGCTTATTTAAATCTGGTAACGTCTCTCAATGTTTCGATCTCGTTTACATGACTGGCATTCTTCCAATAAGACGATATAGCACGCAATCCGCGCTAAACATGTTTGAAGAATATAACATGATTGATCCTCAAATGATTTCTGAGTATTTTGGCTTTACCGAGAATGAAGTTAAAACTCTTTGTCAAGAGCATAACGTAGATTTTGTCACGATGAAGAAATGGTATGACGGATATAAATTAAGGGGACTTGAAATTTATAATCCTAGAAGCGTCGCAAAAGCTGCCGAAAGTGGAAGATTTGCCGATTACTGGACTTCCACAAGCGCTTTAGAATCCATTACGGATTATATGAATTACGATCATGGTTTCCTAAAAGAAACGATTACTAGAATGCTAGATGGCGAAGAAATACCCGTAAATGTCTCGCGTTTTAGCAACGACCTCACAAAGATAAATTCCTCGGATGCAGCCTTAACGACACTGATTCACCTAGGATATCTTGCATATAACGAGGATAAAGGAACTTGTTATATTCCTAATTATGAAATCAGCCAAGAATTTGGCAATGCTTTAGAAGAACTAAAATGGCACGAAACCTTTGATCCAATATCAAATTCAAAGAAATTGTACGAAGAAACCATTAAAGGCAATACCGCTTTTATCAATAAAACCCTGGACATTAATCACAAAGACCTTGCTTCGATATTTAACAAAAACAAGGAAGATAGCTTGGGAGTTATTGTTTCTATTTCTTTTTACTATTTGAGAGAATTCTATTTTGTTAGAAAGGAAGATACGTGTTCCGCCGGCAGAGCGGATATAACATATACTCCAAGAGATGCCGCCCATATGCCTATAGTTATCGAACTAAAAGCGGACGATTCGGTCGACAATGCTCTAAAGCAAATAAAAGAAAGAGATTACTCTAACGTATTTGCTGGACATAAAGGAAAGATACTGCTACTTGGAATTTCTTATAATAGCAAAACCTTAAAACACGAATCGAAGATCGAATATATAGAATTATAGAAATATAAATATTGGCAGCATTAGGGAAACTTAATGCTGTTTTTAACACCGATCCAGCTAATTTTGAAAGCAAAGAAAGTTGTGAATGCGTTTGCAAGCTAATTGTCCTTTTCTAAATTCCGAAACAGGACAATTCGGCCTATTAACTATTTAAAGCATAGGACAAATTTCAATCAAACGTGTTGATATATACGCGGATAACCAATTGAAAGACAACATGCAACTTACAAAAGAGATAATGAAATGGGGGATAAAGATATACGGGTGATATATCTAAATGTTTCCTTTTCGCTCATTTGTTTTCAAAATAGCCGAGACGTGTATTAGTTTTTGAGCGATTTTCTAAAAGAGATACTATTCAAACGCATTTAACTATCAAAAAAGACACCTTTAGAATATAATTCTAATGTTATGGACAGCAGGAAGTTTATTATCATCAAAGGGGCTAGAGAGAATAACCTCAAAAACATAGATGTAACAATACCAAAAGACACATTAACTGTATTCACTGGTCTTTCAGGTTCAGGGAAATCCACATTGGCTTTTGATACAATCTACGCAGAAGGTCAAAGAAGGTATGTCGAGTCTCTTTCGCCATATGCCCGTCAATTTCTTGGTGGAGTAGATAAACCAGACGTTGATTCTATTGATGGATTATCTCCAGCAATATCCATTGATCAAAAAACAACTTCGCATAATCCTCGTTCCACGGTTGGCACAGTCACCGAGATATATGATTTTTTACGTCTTCTTTTTGGAAGAATAGGCGTTCCTTATTGTCCAGAACACAATGAACCAATTATCGCATTTTCCCCAGCGAAAATGGTAGATATGGTTCTTGAATATCCTCTTGGAAGCAAACTTCAACTGCTAGCCCCGGTAGTCAAACACGAAAAAGGTCAGCATAAAGACACGATTGATGACATCAAAAAAGCTGGTTTCACACGTCTTAGAATCGATGGAGAGTTTTTGCTTGTTGAAGACATCAAAGAATTAGACAAAAACAAACGTCACGACATCGATATTGTCATTGACCGCATTGTCATAAAAGATGGGATTCGCTCCCGTGTCGCAGAAGATATCGACTTAGCTCTAAATTATGGACATGGGTACGTTATTTTGCATACTGACGATAATGAAAAACTTATTTCTAGCAACCATACATGTCCTATTTGCGGTTTTTCCGTGCCAAAACTTGAACCAAGACTTTTTTCTTTTAACGCTCCTCAAGGTTATTGCCCAACCTGCCATGGCTTAGGAATATCCCGTGGCGTTTCCGAAGAACTTTTAGTTCCTGATCCTAATAAAAGCATCGATGAAGGAGCGATCCGTTACTATAAAAACATCATTCACACAAAGAATCTCGAATGGCAAGAATTCAAATATCTTTTAGATGCCTACAAGATCCCAACTAATATTCCATACAAAGATTTAACGCCAAAGCAAAAACAAATAATCCTTATTGGTTCAGATAAGCCTCTAGATCATGTATTAACTTCGGTTAATGGCAACACAATGAATAAGCGTGGTTATATTGAGGGCGTTAAGACGTTAATCGAAAGAAGATATCGCGATTCATCCTCTAAATGGATGTTGCCTTATTATGAATCTTTTATGCGTGATGAAGTTTGCCCAACCTGCCATGGGGCAAGGCTTTCTAAAGAAGCGCTTGCCGTAAGAATAAATGGCTTAAATATCTATGAAGTTACCCAATTAACGATAGATAAACTCATTTTTTGGATAAAAGACACAAGAGAAAAGCTTAATGAACAAGAAATGACCATTGCTCGCCTTGTCTTGCAAGAAATTGAAAATCGAGCTCAATTCCTTTCTGATGTTGGAATTGATTATCTTACCCTAGATCGTTTAGCCATGACTCTTTCAGGTGGAGAAGCCCAACGCATTCGCTTAGCCACTCAAATTGGCTCAAAACTATCGGGTGTCCTTTATGTTTTGGATGAACCATCTATTGGCCTTCACCAAAGAGATAACGATAAGCTCATTAAGACGATGAAAGAGATGCGAGATTTAGGCAACACCCTCATCGTTGTCGAACACGATGAAGACACGATGCGCTCAGCGGATTATCTTGTCGATATTGGCCCTGGAGCAGGAGTGCATGGCGGAGAAGTAGTTGCATCCGGTTCCCCAGAAGAGGTGGCAAAAAACGAATCATCAATAACTGGCGATTATCTTTCTGGAAGAAAATTCATACCCGTTCCTAAGACAAGAAGAAAAGGAAACGGAAAGAAAATATCCTTAAAAGGGTGCTCTTGCCATAACCTTCAAAACATTGACGTGGATTTCCCTCTTGGAAAATTGATTCTTGTCACTGGCGTTTCAGGTTCAGGAAAATCATCTTTGATTAATGAAACCCTAGAGAAGATTTTAGCAAAGAAATTAAATAAAGAAGACTGCACGCCTGGCCCATATAAGAGCGTCGTTGGCCTTCAATACGTTGATAAAGTTGTTAATGTCGACCAACAACCTATTGGTAGAACTCCTCGTTCCAACCCCGCGACATATATCAAACTGTTTGATGATATACGCGCTCTTTTTGCTGAAACTAATGAAGCAAAAGAAAGGGGCTTTGATAAAGGAAGATTCTCTTTTAACGTGCCTGGAGGAAGATGTGAAAAATGTCAAGGCGCCGGAGTCACATGGGTTCCAATGAATTTCTTGCCAGATGTTTACGTTAAATGCGATGAATGCGATGGAAAACGTTATAACCAAGAAACGCTATCTTGCTATTACAAAGGCAAAAACATTTATGATGTCTTAGAGATGCGCGTTGAAGAAGCGATGCATTTCTTTGAAAATAGGCCGGTCATTTATCGTCGAATCAAGGCGTTATATGACGTCGGACTTGGCTATGTTAAACTAGGTCAGCCTGCGACAACACTTTCTGGCGGCGAAGCACAACGTGTTAAACTAGCAAATGAGCTTCAAAAAAGGCCTACTGGCAAAACGGTTTACATTCTTGATGAACCAACAACTGGTTTACATACCGATGACGTAAAACGTTTGATACGTGTATTAGAAAACCTTGTTGATCATGGAGATACAGTAATTGTAATTGAACATAATCTCGATATTATAAAAGTTGCGGATTATATCATTGATATTGGACCAGAAGGCGGATATCGTGGTGGGAAAGTCGTTGCTAGAGGAACTCCAGAAGAAGTAGCAGATAATCCAAATAGCTATACTGGAAAATACTTAAAGCCATTACTCGAAAAAGCCAAAAAGAATAATCAATACGAATAAGGAGAAAGAGAATGAATACTGCAGGATTAATTTCACTAATAATTGGACTCATACTTATCGTGGGCTCATTCTTTTTCAATATTAAAGATACTCTTTCATTTTTCAAAAATCCCCTTCGTTTACGCCTAGAAAAGAAAGAGCTAGTTCGTTATATTGCCTACATCGGCGTTTCTGGCATAGGTTTTATGACCTTACTGTTATCGGCTTTTCTCACCCATCCAGAATGGTCTTCGATAAGCGTTCATTCAACTGGTGTTTATCAAGGCGAAAGCATTAATTATGTAGGAAACTACGCTTTAACCGTTATTGGTGGGCTTTTCTTTGGCATCGGCTTAGCCTTATTCGTTCCAACATTTTGGATATATCTTTTTAAAGAAAAAATCGATCCAAAGCAAAAGAAACTAATCCAAATTCTTTATTATGTCTCTATTCCTTTGCTTATTTTCTCTTTTTGGATGTGGTCTGAAGGATACGCTGATTATATTTACTATCCTTTGCCAAATGGCATCTCAATCACTGATAAAGGTTTTCAAATCTCTACATCTCATAGCAATCCAGGTGGGTTTCACGTGGCATTTTATGGAATTGTCATTCTTATTGGCGCTCTTATGTGCTTATTTGTCTCCGATCAAAGGATGTATAAACGTTACCATAAGCATGGATTGCTTGAACTAATCTTTGTTGTTGCTTTCCCTGCTGGCATTGTAGGTGCTCGTGTATGGTATGTTGTTGGCAATTGGTCAAGAGAATTCGCCCATCGTGATTTTTATCATGTCTTTGAGATATGGAATGGTGGCCTAACGATTTTAGGCGGGGCATTCTTTGGCATCTTAGTTGGTGCTTTAATGGCAAAACATTCTAAGAAAGGACTTGACGCTAGATGGACGGTTGATGAAGTCGTTCCGACAGTTTTAATTGGCCAAGCCGTAGGAAGATGGGGAAATTTCTTTAATACTGAAGTTTATGGTCGTCCTATATCGGTTAATTATTTTAGATGGCTTCCAACTTGGCTAGTTGAGCAAATGCATATTTCGACATCCGGAGTTAGTAATGCAACCGCAGGCACTGGAATGATTTATGCCCCTCTTTTCTTGATTGAATCGGTTCTTTCAATTGCTGGATATTTCATTATCCAATATGTTGTTGGAAAAGCTTTAAATAAGTGGACGGCAAAAGGAGACAGGGTTGGCTGCTATTTCTTATGGTATGGTATAGTTCGCGTAATCATGGAACCTTTCCGCGATACAAATTTCAACATGGGCACAGATAACGCTTGGAGCATCTGCAATTCTTTGATTTATATCTTGCTTGGAATCGTTATTATTGCTTCCGCTCATTTGCATGATAGTTACATGAAATCTAAAAAAGGGTCGTATCTCCCCCTTATTTCTGCTGGAATTCTAATTCCAACATTCATTTTCCCCCTCCTTCCATCATTAACTACGTCCTCAGATAAAGATGGCGCAGGAACAATCGTGTCATATAATGGCTATGATTTGATTTTTTCCGGCAAAACCCCTCTCTTTTTAACTGCCTTTATCGTTTTAGCTATTGCGACTATTGTTTTCATTGTCTCTTATTTTGTCATCAAGAAAAACAAAAAGACAGGTTATTATGTTCTCTTGTCCGCTGGAGTTATTGCATTTGTTGGTACGATTCTTTATTTGATTGGCAAAAACGTTAATAGTTTTGATGAAGGATTATACGTAAATCTTTCTTATGGATTTATCTTATCGGCGACATTTGCATTAATGTCTTTGGCGATTTCTTTTATTTACTTAAGAGACACAAAGGTTTTAGAGAAGATGGAGGCAAGCATAAATGAGACAAACTGATGTTTTGATTATTGGCGGAGGCCCAGCCGGAATTACTGCAGCCCTCTATTTAAAAAGAGCGAATATATCCTTTATTTGGGTTGAAAAAGGAATGCCTGGTGGCAAATTGATCAATCTTGCCGAAGTGGGCAATTACCCTGGATTAGCTCCTTCCGATGGCTTTACTTTAGCGAATAATATGTTGCAATCAGCATATCAAATAGGTGCTAAGTTAGAAACTCTTGAAGTTTTTGAAGTTAGCAAAGAAAGCAATGTTTTTACCATTAAAACGAATAAAGAAGATATCCTTGCAAAAACAGTTTTAGTTGCGAGCGGTCTTTCGAATATTCCTTCTATCAAAGGGGAAAAGGAATTCTTTGGCAAGGGCGTTTCCTATTGTGCGACTTGCGATGGACCCCTTTTAAGAAAGAAGATAGCTGTAATATATGGAAAGGGCGACCGTGTTCTTGAAGAAGCCCTTTATTTGGCAAATATCGTTTCCAAACTGTATGTAATCACTCAAGATAACGAATACGAAGGATCCGAAAATCTTCTTTCCTCTTTAAAGGAAAAAGAAAATGTCGAATTCATTTGCGCGGCAAAAATAACTTCAATCAACGGGCAAGATTTCGTTGATTCCATCACTTATATAAAAAATGGAGAAGAAAAAGAAATAAAAGCGAATATGATTTTCCCTTTTGCTGGCGAAAGAAGCGCTGCAAAGTTCCTTTCCTCTTTAAATGTTGAAACAAACAAGAATTTCATTGTTGTCAATCAAGATATGATGAGCAATGTTCCGGGGTTATTTGCTGCTGGTGACGTGACATTTAAGAAGCTTCGCCAAGTTATAACTGCCGCTTCCGATGGCGCCATTGCCTCAGCCAGCATCATTTCCTATTTAAATAAACTGAAGAAAGAGGCCAAATGAAAAAAGGAAATGGAATATCTTTCGCGGAGAAAGTCAAAGAAGAGAGCGCTAGAGCCGAAAGAGATGACGAAGAAAAACGTTCTTTGCTTTCAGCTTTCATTCGCCTAAATGGCTATCTTTCAATAAAAGAAGGACAAGAAAGACTCGATATTGCTTCTGAATCTTCTTCGATTGCTAAGGCCATTTATCAATATCTTCACGATTTATATGGCGTCAATGCCCGTTTTGCCTATACCCGTTCGGCAGGATTTCTAAAAAGAATCGTCTATCACGTCTTACTAGAGCAAGAACCAGAAAAGATTCTCTCAGATTTAGGCGTTGATTATTTTTTCATCGAAAACCCCAAAAACCTTGTTGGCAATCAAAGCCAAACTGCCGCTTATTTAAGCGGGGCCTTCCTTGCTAAAGGATCCATCAATAGCCCTAAATCATCTTCCTATCATCTTGAATTTGCCTTCAAAGACCAAAATTATGCCAAATGGATCGTAAGACTTTTGCAACATTATCCCTTTAGACAATTTAACGCCAAATTAATTCAAAGAAGAAATCAATATATTGTTTATCTCAAAAGAAGTGATGATATTTCCGATTTCCTTATCATCCTTAAAGCAAAAGAATCTTGCTTAGAGTTCGAAAACGTTCGTGTTGAAAGAGATTTTGCCAATGTCACGAATAGATTAAGCAATCTTGATACGGCCAATTATTCGAAAACCCTCAAATCAAGTGAACTACAAATAGAGCAAATTAACTATTTTGTTGGAAAGGTGGGATGGGATGGAATTGATAACGAAAAGCTTAAGACTCTGATGAGACTTAGGCTAGATCATCCAGATGCTTCGCTAAACGAGCTTGCCAATCTTTTGTCAGAAGAATTAAATACCACGATTTCACGTAGCAACGTTAACCATCTTTTTCGCTATTTAAAAGAAGAATACAATGCTGCCACTGGCTCCAAAAAATAGTATTTTTAGCCCACTAAAAAATTTACCGATTTATCAATGTGTATTTTCTTTTATTTTCTCTTTTTGCTTTGCTATAATACTTTTGCAGTTTATAAGGAGGACATAAAGTTACATGTCAATTAAACTAGCTATTAACGGATTCGGCAGAATCGGCCGTCTCGCATTCCGTCGCGCTTATGAAAGCGGCGAATTTGAAGTTGTTGCAATCAATGACTTAGTTGATGCAAAAACTCTTGCTTATCTTTTAAAATACGATTCAACACATGGCGTCTGGCACAAAGACGATATCGACGCTGATGAAACAAACATCATCTTCAAAGGACACAAGATCCCAGTTCTTGGCAAAAAAGATCCAAAAGAACTCGAATGGGGCAAATATGGTGTTGATGTTGTTTTAGAGTGCACTGGCCGTTTAAAGAGCCACGAAGATGGTGATGTCCATCTCCACAATGGTGCAAAAGGTGTTATCATCTCCGCTCCATCCTCTTCCAAAGACATCCCAACATATGTCTATGGTGTCAATACTGACAAACTCACAGCTGATCAAACAATCATCTCTGGCGCATCTTGCACAACCAACTGCTTGGCTCCAGTCATGAAAGTTCTCAACGATAAGTTCGGTGTCATCGGCGGAACAATGACAACTGTCCACGCTTACACCAACGATCAAAGAATCCTTGATCTTGCTGGAAGCAACCTCCGTAGATCCCGTGCAGCTGCTGCCAACATCGTTCCAACGACAACTGGCGCTGCAAAAGCTATCGGCAAAGTCATTCCTGAACTCAATGGCTGCTTAAATGGCAACGCCATCCGTGTTCCAGTTCAAGATGGTTCCCTTTGCGATTGCACAATCGAACTCAAAGACGAAAATGTCACTGTCGAAGCCATCAATGCCGCTATGAAAGCAGCTGCTGAAGGCGAACTCAAAGGCATCCTTGGCTACAACGAAGACGAAATCGTCTCCTCCGATATCCTTGGCAACACCTATGGTTCAATTTTCGATGCAACCATGACCATGATCGTCGAAACCCCAGAACACAAGAAGTTCGTCAAAGTTGTTGCTTGGTACGACAACGAATACAGCTTCACTTCCCAATACGTCCGTCTTGCTGGCTTATATGGCAAGATCCTTGGCGCAAAATAAGGAAACTTATTCTGAAAATTAGACTCCAATTAATTTTGGAGTCTTTTTTTGTGCCCGAACTCTCTTTATAATCTTTTGGATGAAAAAACGTATTTTATTGATATTGCCTTTACTACTTACCTCCTGTGCGAATGACGATGGTTCTTCTTCAGGCCAACTCTCGAATACTGGATATTATTTTGGCACAAGTATTTCAGTTACTCTTTTTGACTCTTCCAAAGATGTTTTAGACCATGTTTTTGAGATTTTTGCCGATTATGACGAATTAACGGACGCTTATAAAG
>CAVKAU010000088.1:0-4367 GCA_963654035.1 bacterium
TTTCCATAGGTTAAAGAGCCAGCATAAGGAACATTTTGCAAAGAATATTTCTTGGCGTCTTCGTCACTTACTTTGCTATAGCCATGTCCTTCTGTTGCAGTCTCAGTATTTCCTTCAGAAACGATAAATTCTTTGCTAAAACTATTACCACCTTTTCTAATTAAAAATGTGTATGTGCCAGTTTTAGTTAAAGGAGCGTCCAAGGAAAATGATTCATTTCCTAATTTCAAGGAAATTGTCGTAAGGGAGTCTAAATCGATTTCGTTTCCGTTTAAATAAATCCTTGGAGAAGCGGCTTCATTAAAGGTTTTCCCTAAAGTAAGATTAGTTGAAGAAAATTCCGCATAGAATCCACCTTCTTGTTCTTCGCTCGTGTTCGAACTAATGGAATCTTCCTCAGATTCAGGATTGCTTGAAGGGGGAATCGGATCATTAGTGCAAGAAGAGATAAATATCATGCTCATGAGGCTTAAGGTTTTTAGCATTTTTTTCTTCATAAGAAAAGCTCCTTTAAATAACAACATGTGTAATGATACACATTAAAAGGAGTTTTAACACTTATTTTTTAACAAAAAATAGGCATTGTAAGAACTAGCTTAATCAAGATGAAGAGAAGAGGAATACTAACAAAGGAAAGCACAGTTGAAAGAAATATCGAATCAGAAGCAATGTAGGCTTCTTTGTTGGCGTCTACGCAATATACGGCCACAATTGCGCCAACTGGCGCAGCATTGCCAATAACTAAGGCAGCTAATTGTACTTCATCAAAATGAACTAAACCAGTTAACTGAATTAAGATGCAGATTCCAAGAATTGCTAAAGGGACAATGAGGGCTCTTAGAACAGCAATTAACCATGCCAAGTCATTCTTTAGGGCATCTAAGACGTTTGCTTCCCCTAAGGTTAAGCCAATCGTTAACATACAAAGCGGCGTTGACATATTATTGCCGAATTGGAATATCTTGTATAAGGCAGGCAAAGTCTTATCAATTCTTAAAAATCCATAGCAAATCCCATCTATTTCAACTTGCCAGATGACATTTTGAATAGCCCAAATCAATAATCCGAGAAACATGCAAATCATTATTGGATTAACAAACACCTTCTTCATGGTTTTGCCAATGTTGTCTTTAGTTATTTTCTCACCAGTGATAATGACGTATGAATATAGGTAGGTGAATAGTCTAAAGGCGATTGACATCAAGGAAGTTGTGATAAGGATTCCTGACTCACTGCCATAGGTTGCAGCTAAAAGAGGCATCGAGAAAAAGGTGAGTTGGCCGATGCTCATGAGGATGGCGTAAATTCTTCCTTTTTCTTTGCCAAATTTAATGAAAATGATTCTTCCAAGAATAAGGAAAAGAACATAGAAGATGATATCAATAGCAAAAATGATTAAGTTGCTAGATAACTTTTCTACATCGAAGTCGTTCATGAACGCGCAAAATGCCATACAAGGGATGGCAACATTCATGACTATTGTATTTAGGACTTTACGTCCTCCATCTTTGATAATGTTAAGTCTTCTTAAAAGGAAGCCAATGATAATGAATGCTACTGAGCCAATAATAGCCCCTAAAAAGCTTTGATTGGTCAAAACTGAAATTACAACATCCATTTACTTAAAAATCTTCAATTTCTGCCTCTGAAGTTACAATTCCACTCTTATTCCAAATACGGTTTGCATATTCTGGATGGTCGACGAACGGATTTCGACCATAACCATTTTTAGAAAGATACTCATTAACTTGAATCTCGATCTTTGTCGGAGCATAGGCCTTATTCCACTCTAAAAGCGTTTTTAATGTTCCCATAGTCTTCTTTGAAGTATCGTCTTTAGGGTTGTTTGAAAGTTCAAATCCATGCGATTTGTAATATGCTGTTGCAGTATAAAGGATTACTCTAGCCGATTCCCCACGAGCTGCTTCAAACCCACATGATGCAGGATCCCATTCATTAGAAGATGAAATACCATAGAAATAGTTGCCTCTAGATGAATTTTCAGATGTTAAGGTCGGTCTGATAATGAATGGATCGGCGCCTGGGCCAACTTTTTTTGTTCCTCTGCTATTAGGCCAAGTGTGTTCACGATTGCATTGGCTCTTGGTTGCAGTTGTTGTCTCGTCATGATAGAAAGGAACAAAGGTGCTTGAGCCAGCCGGATATGCAGCGGCTTTAGCGCCAACGCTTAAGCAATCGCTATACGAAATGGTTTTGGTTCTCTTTGCGTTAATCGCACTGCCAAGGCTAATTCTTAAGGAATTTCCAAATTGGGTAAGATCAACATTCCAAGTTGGATCCTTATCCTCGTTTGAAGAACTTGAGTTTTCAGATGAACTAGTGCTTTCTGACGAACTTGAGTTTTCAGATGAATTATCGTTTTCAGAGGAGTTAGATTCTGAGGTGAAACTCGTTTCTTCTGAGGATTCTAATTCTTTAGATGTTTCCGATGATTCAATTTGACTCGAACCCTGTTCAGAACTAGTAAAATTATCACATGAAGTTAGGCATAGTCCTCCGAGTGTCAATGCCAATATTAAAAAACTTTTCTTTTTCATAGCCATAATATGATAACCCTTTTATCGTTTTGCAAAACTAGAAATTTCAATTTTGATAAAGATATATGGTATAAAAAATCCAAGTCCATGACTTGGATAAATGGCAATTGGTGGATCATGTCGGGCTCGAACCGATGACCTCCTCCATGCCATGGAGGCGCTCTCCCAACTGAGCTAATGACCCATTCCGCGTTTTTAGCGCGTTATTAAGGATAATGATTTATTTAGGCTGTGTCAATATCAAAATGAAAAAGGGCTCAAATTTGAGCCCTTAAATCAAATCAATGATTATTTTTGATCTGGATTTTGCGTGTTTTTGATAGGCTTATCTTCTCTGACAAATCCTTCTTTAGTTAACATATCATCAACTAATTTAAGTGCGCGACGATATGAGAGATCAGAACGGATGTTGAATAAGAGAGGTAAATCTTCGTATTTCTTTGTTTGGTGATGTTCTACTGGGATTGGCGTATCTTTGTAATCATCAGGGTTAGCGGCGAAATACACTTTGATGTGTTTTCCACTGATTGTGACAAAGGCATATCTCTTGCGGTGGGCAGAGAAAGTATCGCCAGGAATAGAAATACGATTCTTCACGCCATAGGATTTGATATAGTCACGTAAATCATAATATTTGTGACGGATATCATAATCAGAATTCTTAACGCGAGTTTCGAAGCTTGCACGACGCTTATTTCTTAAAGCGGCAAATGGATCGTTTGCGCTTCCTTCTTCGATAACGTTTTCTTCTTCAGCTTCAGCCTCTTCTTCGGCTGGTTCTTCTTCAGTTTCTTCAACAGGTTCTTCTTTTGGCTCTTCTACAGGTTTGGCTGGTTCTTCAACTTCAACGTGCTTTTCATCAACGTGTTTTTCGAGAGCTTTGGCGACTGTTTCATCAGCGATCTTTTGAACATCTTCTTTCGTTAAGACTTCAACGGCTGGTTTTTCTTCTTTTGGTTCTTTTTCAGCTTCGTATTTTTCAATTTCTTCACGAACGATAACACGGATTTGATCTTCGCTTAAGGCTGCATTATCAGCAGGTGGAATAAGTTGTTCTTTCTTGCTTGTTAAAATATCGGCAGCCATTAATCTAAACATAATGAAGGAACCGACAACGTCCATTGCGAAACAGAAAACGACCACAAAGATAGCAGCACCAGTCCAGGCTTTGTGAGCCATAATGCCATAGCCTAAGATAACTAAGTATGGTAAGTATGCGACACCAATTGCAATTGGGGCTGCGCAAGCAATTAATTTTGCTTTCTTTGAATGAACAAGGTCGATTACCGTGACGATAAATGCTAAAGCGATGATAACGTCAACAACTAAAACGACAAACGACCATTTGGATGCAAAATTAAATGCGAATCCGGCTAAATAGTACCTTGCACTAGCTCTGACGCCATAGCCACTTCCGCCAGGGATGAAATTTGCTAATCCACCAATGCCCGCTAATAAAACGGAGGCAACGATGAGAACAGCTGCGACTATAAATGCAATCAAGCCGCTTTTTTTGTTTTGTTTCATGTTTTTTTCTCCTACATGTATCCTCTATTATTTTTCGCCCTCAAAAGAGTGGAGACATATATGCCTGAAGAGGATTTAAAGGCACACATGATATGATTATCGCTGAAGAAAAGGCGATTTTTCATACACAAAAAGAATAGAACCACGCCTATCTTTTGTCAAATAAATACTATATGTATTCGCTATTTTTTCTTAAATTCATATATGGTTAAACCGTTTTTGGCTTAATTGCTATATGGGTTGCATATTTTTCTTGCCCTTTAAATTAACGAATTTATCATC
>CAVKAU010000089.1:0-4668 GCA_963654035.1 bacterium
GACATATTTCTATCAAAGATAGGCATAATTTGCTTAAAAGATTTAGCACTCAACACTTGCGAGTGCTAAAAGAATGATTATAATAATGGTGTTCCTAGGAAGAATAGGAATCAAAATTAGGAGGTTTTATTTATGAATGATATGAATGGAATGGAAGATTATTCCCAAGATAAAAATATCCTTGAAAAATTTGGCCGTAATGTAAACGCGGACGTCAAAGCCGGAAAGATTGATCCGGTTATCGGCCGTGACGAAGAAATAAGAAAAGTCATACAAATACTCGCAAGAAAAACAAAGAATAACGTTATTTTATTAGGCGAACCTGGCGTTGGCAAAACAGCAATAGTAGAAGGGCTTGCCGAAAGAATCGTTAAAAACGATGTTCCTGCGACTTTAAAAGACAAAGAAATATATGAACTTGATATGGGTGCCCTGATCGCTGGCGCTAAATATCGTGGTGAATTTGAGGAACGTCTCAAAGCAGTTCTTAACAAAATCAAACAATCGGATGGCAAAATCATCCTCTTTATCGATGAAATCCACCTTATTGTCGGAGCAGGAAGAACGGATGGCGCGATGGACGCCTCAAATATGCTTAAACCAATGCTCGCTCGTGGAGAGATTGATTGCATTGGCGCAACAACGCTTAATGAATATAGGCAATATATTGAGAAGGACAGAGCTCTCGAAAGACGTTTCCAAACCGTTATGATTGAAGAGCCAACGGTTGAAGATACGATCACCATCCTTCGTGGACTTAAAGAAAGGTTTGAGTCATACCATGGTGTTAGAATCACCGATAATGCCCTTATTTCTGCTGCAACTCTTTCTAATAGATATATCACCAACCGTTTCCTTCCTGATAAGGCTATAGATCTTATTGATGAAGCTTGTGCCGGAATCAAGGTTGAAATCGAATCGATGCCAAGCGAACTTGACGAAACAAATCGAAAGATTCGCTCTCTTGAAGTAGAACGCGTCGCTCTCACTAAAGAAAACGATGAATCAAGCAAGAAACGTCTTGCTGAACTTGATAAAGAACTTTCTGATTACAAAGATAAGTCAAATAAACTTACCGCCGAATGGAAGAAAGAAAAAGAGCAAATAAAAAAGGCTAAAGATTTGAAGAGCAAGATCGAGGAAGCAAAGATCGAACTAGCCAATTATTTCCAAGAAGGTGATTTTGAAAAAGCGTCCAAACTGCAATATCAAACAATACCTTCTTATGAAAAAGAATTAAAAGAAATCAGCGAGTCATCTAGCGATACAGAAAGACTCGTTGATGAAATCGTTGACGCGGAATCGATCGCAAAGATTGTTGCTAAAATAACGGGCATCCCAGTTTCAAGAATCTCTAAAGGAGATAAGGAAAAGGTGCTTGATCTTAAAGAAACGCTTCAAAAGAGAGTCATTGGCCAAGATAACGCCATAACCCTTGTCTCTAACGCCATTCTCCGTCAAAGAGCGGGCATCCAAAATCCAAATAGACCTATTGGATCCTTCCTCTTTTTAGGACCAACAGGCGTTGGCAAGACAGAAGTTGCTAGAGCCCTTGCCGAAGCCCTCTTCGACAATGAATCCAACATCATCCGTATTGATATGTCTGAATACATGGAGAAATATTCCGTTTCCCGTCTTATTGGTGCAGCTCCAGGATATGTTGGCTACGAAGAAGGAGGCCAACTTACCGAAAAAGTCCGTAGAAATCCTTATTCAATTGTTCTCTTTGATGAAATTGAAAAAGCCGATCCGGAAGTATTCAACCTTCTTTTGCAGATCCTTGATGATGGACGTTTGACTGATTCGCAAGGCCACTTGGTTGATTTCAAGAACACGATCATCATCATGACTTCGAATTTAGGCAGCGAATATATTCTCAATGGGCAAAAAGAGAAAGTCGAAGAACTCTTGCATCACACCTTCAAACCAGAATTCCTCAACAGAATCGATGAGATCGTCTATTTCAACCCTCTTGATAAAGACGTTCAACTCAAGATTGTCGACAAGATGTTAAACGAGCTCAAAGGAAGACTTGAAAATCAATTCTATTCCGTCGAATTTAGTGATAATCTTAGACATTTCATCCTTGATTCGGCTTATACGCCAAACTTTGGCGCTAGACCAATTAAGAGATTCATCCAAGATAAAGTTGAAACAGCACTTGCCTCAGCCATAATCAAAGGTGATATTGATACTAAAAACAAATATATCGTTGATGTTGATAATGGCCAAATAATTATCAAGAAATAATTAGGAAAACCGCTAAGCTAAACACTTAACGGTTTTTTTGCCTTTCATGGCGCCTACTTTATTAATACAGTTATGCAATGATAAATGAAAATAACGCAAATAAATCGTGAAAAGAAAGGACTATATAATGCAACCAGGTGCATCAGAACTAAATTAAAGGCTAAAGAATAAAAAAGATATTCTATCTAACCTTAGTTTTTGTTTTTAACGCTTAAAGTTTCTACACCGTGGCTAAGCTTGCTATTGAATGGCCTTTAGGAAGTCATCGACTTTTACGATTTTTATTCCTTTATATTCTTTAAGGTCTAATAAATCATTGTTTCCACTTATAATATAAATAGCATCGCAATTAAAAGCGCATTCGATGAATATATCATCGTCTGGATCTCGTGAAACTTGGATACAATTTGTATCTTCGATAACTGATAGCGAGTTTATGAAATGATCTAATGGATTATTGTTTGGAATTTGTTTGCCTTTCTTTTCGATCATTCTTTGAAAGATTTCAATATATTCAGAAATAATCTTTGGTGAAGCGAAACCATCAATGCTTTTTGCATGATTGATAACCATGTTTAAAAGTTCGTATGGCTTGCCCTTAAAGAAAATGGCTGAGATTACAACGTTCGTGTCGATTACGATCTTCATTTTTTTCTCTTTTCAGCGCGATATTCTTTTATAGTGCTAGAAATATCTGCTTCAGAAATACCAGCTTCTTTAGCGAGAAGTACCGTTTCATCGATTTCTTTTTCGAAATCGCGTTCAGTTGGAAGTTCGAGTTTTTTTAAAACGATCGAACCGTTGGACCAATAGGCAACGAGTTTATCTCCAGGTGCTAGTGACAAACTTTTCCTTAGGCCATTTGGCAATACGAGTTGACCCTTGGTAGACAAAGTTAATACATCGATAGGCATACGCAATCCTCCTAATAGTAAGAAAATCTTACATTATTAATTTAATCTAAACCGATTGTAATGACAACAAAAAATGTAAAAATCAGAAAGTTAATTAAAGAAAATATGTTACACAATCGCACTGGTTTAAAAAATAACGAATTAAGTTCAGACAACACGTTTAATAAATTGCTCTTGTGCGTACAAACGCACACAATATAAAATATATTAGAACCAAAGAAAGGAGACTCCTATGTCAACAAAATCAGCTAACGTATATGCTCGGATAGAGCCAGAAGTCAAAGAACAAGCCGAAAATATCTTATCCACGCTTGGCATCCCTGCCTCTAACGCAATCAACATGTTTTACAAACAAATAATATTGAATGGAGGCCTTCCTTTTGAAGTGAAAATACCATCTAAAGTTCTTGATGTTAATAAATTGTCTGAAAAAGAGTTAAACGAAGAATTAGAAAAAGGCTATATCGATATGCAATCCGGGCTTACTAAAAACGCTAAAAAAGCTTTTGCTGACATTCATAAGGACTATAATTTGTGACATACGAAGTAGAAGTTTCAGCCAGGGCAGAAATGGACTTGAGGTTTATTTTCGAATATATCGCCTTTGAACTACAATCCTTAGAAAACGCTAAGAGACAGCTTAAACGCCTAGAAAATAGCATATTAAATTTGAACGATATGCCAGAGCGCCACAGAGTATATGAAAAAGAACCGTGGAAAAGTCGTGGGCTACGCGTTTTGCCTGTTGATAATTATTTCGTGTTCTACATTCCTGATAATAATAAGAAAGTTGTTACTATTCTTAGAATAATGTATGCCAAGCAAGATCTTGATAATCAATTAAATTCTCGTTAATTATAGAAAAAACGAGACCCTCTTTGTTGATTTTGACCAACATTTGGATCTCGTTTTGGATATTTTTTGAAAGAAGATTATTAGTTTTCTTCTTTTCCTTGTTTGAAGAATAAGGCGACAATCTCGATTATTAGGCCAACCATCATGGCAATAAACATGCCTAAATAGATTTGAAGACTTCCGCCAAACCAGTTAACGCCAGTCGCTAAATCTGCAATAGGATAACCAGCAAGATAGAGCTGTCTCCCTGCCGCTACGCTATAGAAGGCAAAAGAAACAAAGGAAACGATGTTATTTACAAAAGGCAGTTCATAGAAGAGTGTCGATAATCCCAGAATTGAACCAGAGAACAACATCCAGAAAGCCAATGTTTTTGAATAATCGGGAATTTTCATCTCTCCTCCATCAAGAAGAAGATAGACAAAGGAAAGAATGAACATATAGCAAGCAACTCCAAGCGTGATCCACTCGCCAATATTTCTTTTTCTCAATAATGTGTTTTTAACGTAGTTTCCCATTATTTGTTACCTTCTTTCTTCTTTTTGTTATAAGAAATCAACTCTCCGGTTATTCCAACTCCCGCTAAACCAACGGTGATAACAGCTTCAGCGCTAATTAAGCCTATTAAGGCAGTTTTCCACCATGATGT
>CAVKAU010000090.1:0-13029 GCA_963654035.1 bacterium
CCATAATCTTCCTTCACTCACCTTCGCATCATTAACCATCTCTACAACCAGCATCTATGCTTTCATAAAACTTTCGATCCAGCAAAACACTATTTACATGGATCAGCTTATTTTTATATTCCTTGAGAAGAACTGTTTGGCTCTCTTAAGTAAAGGCAACATTCGGCTATGATTAGGTAGCCAGAAATCAGTTCAGGAAACAGTCCAAGTCTTTCTCTTATGTTGCTCTTTTATCGCTCACATTACCCTCGATCTTCCAGTTAGTCAAATCGCATTAGCATCACCTTGCGATTGTTTCTTCTTAAGATGGCTTATAAGCAAATTTTTGGTAAAAGCTTGATTTGTTAAATTTGTTTTAAGCACTTTTTCACGGCTGCATTAAAAATACAACTGTTCTTTATCACTTCATTTACTTTCTTCCTGTTTTTCCTATAGTTTATTTTTTATTCGCTAATTAGCCTGTTATTACGTTTATTAAACAATAATCCATTATGAAAAAACGAAATATGGGACTTTTGCATATGTTTTTTGAATTTTATGAAAAGCATTTAAAAAATCAAAAAATGAAAAAATCCCCTATGTTTCCATAAGGGATTGAAAGGAGAGACACTTTTTATAAGGCAAGAGCAAGAATTGAAACGCCTAGCATTACGACAACTGGAATTTCAACAGTTTTAACATTCTTTGCTACTGCTTTTCCTAATGTGACAAAGTAATTTTCACCTTCAACTTTTTCTGCTTCTAAAAGGTTAATAAGAACATATGTTAATAAGGAAGCAAAAATTCCAACAACTAAGTTAGAGAAGATGAGGGTACTTAATAAAGCAGCTGCTACAAGATAATATTTCTTTTCATCTTTTGCTAATAAGCGAATTGAACTTTCAATCATGCTTATGCCGATTAGGCAAATTATTGCATCTGCAAAGCCAAATTTTAAGCCTTGAATGAGATAGACAAATCCACCATTGCCATAAGCAAAGTAATTGAACTCATTCATCGATGTTACGGCATAGGTTTCCGAAGCCATTACTGGTGCAAAGGCCATAAAGAAGATTGAAATTAGGTAGCCTATTGCAGCAACAAGTGGAACGATACCGGATTTAGCTTTATCTTTTGTTCCCATTAAGGATGTCTTTGAAACGGAAACCATTCCTACCCCAAAAAATGGAGCAATAAAATTGATTCCAGAATTGATCCAATAGATGCGGTTCGAATCCTTTCCGGTGAAATCAAGAGGGACATTTCTTCCTTCAGAAAGATCTTCTTCTGCAGCTTGTAAAACGCTTTGTGGATCAACTAAATTGAATAAGGTAAGAGAAAGAACGCTACCAGCGATTAATAAGAAGGAATTTCCTTGATAAGCGCTAAAGTCGCTTCCTTTTGTAAAGACTAAACCAAGATTGGACATTATATCTTTTAATCCGTCCATGCCATAAGTCAAGAAGGAATCGCCATAAGGAGTCTTATCAGAAGCTTGTGATCCTGCAATAAGCCAAATTCTTCCAAAGTTGATATAAGAAGTTTCATCAGCCGTGGAGAAACCGCCAATCGCACATTGAATAACTTCAATGATCAAGAAGAGACCAAAGCCAATCAAGAAAGACCAAGCAAATGGATGTTTAGCTTTGATTGATCTAAATATGAAGAAAGCAATAAAGGCAACTATTGATGCGATAAATGCTACAGCTGCAGGTCCTTTTAATGAAGCAAGTGAGAAACCACTAATGGCAAGATTGTTCGTGGAAAGATTGCCAGTAGAATAACTAACTTCACCAAAGAAACCGCTTAATTTCGTTCCTAAAAGGATAAGGATTATTCCGTTTAATAAAGGAAGAGCATGTAATAGAGGTTTTGGTAAACCTTTTAAGATGAATCTCTTTATTTGAGGGACGCCTGTGACAATTGCCGTGACAATTGAAGAGACCCAAGAAATAAATAAGAGATTGTAATAAGTTAAGCCATTACCTATTCCAAGAAGTCCAATAAGCGAGGTTGAAAGCCCCATTAAAGAGAGTTGAACTAATGGAAGATTTGCAAATAAGCCAATAACGATTGCTGAAACAAAGGAAACAATCAATGCACCTTGATATAAGGCTACATATTGTTTGGCTGCAGCAATTGAAGTTGGATCAAGTGGGGAGGTTGAAATTGTCAAATCCCCTAAAATAGCATGTCCGACTATTTGCATATTAACGAAAAGAACGCAAATAGAAAGGAGGAAGAGAACGATTCCCGAAAGAACTTCGCTTCTAAGATGTGATCCACGATCAACGTGGTGGAAGAATTTGTTAAGGAGGAGGGAGAAGGAACAATCTGGAGAACGAGGTTCGTCTTCCTCTTCTTCCTCTTCTTCAACTTCTTCGATATTTTCTTTTGTCATTTTGTATTTCTCCTAAGAAAGGCAAACAGGCGTTTTTAACTACCTGTCTGCCTTATTTTTGATTTTTTAAGGATTAGAATGGGCCTGGGCCGCCACCTGGGCCGCCACCGCTAGATGCAGTGCCATTGAAGGCGAATGTGGTGCCGTTATAAACAAACCCTTCTCCAAGGATTCCCCAATTGACTTGGGCTCCTCCCCAACCTTGAGTTTCGACTTTTGTAACGGTTAAGGTTTTGCCATCCATAACCTTAGTTGAAAGATCGCTTGCTTCAGTTTTGAAGGTAAGGACCTTTCCTTCTTCGAAAGTCTTCTTTCCATCGATATCGGTTACTTCGCCATCACAAGTGAATGTTCCACTTTCTCTTGCAACAACAACAGATGAAGCCTTTGCTTCTAAGCCATAGATTGCCTTGCCTGTAGAATCAGTTCCAACATTGATGTTAACAGTCACATCTCCTGCTTTTCCTGAGCCAGAGCAATCATATTTGGTTGCATATTCAACGGCTGCCGTTGATGTTTCGATATTAACATCGCAAACGTTGGAATCTGTTTTTGAAGTGCCATTGCCCTTAGCTTGAACAGTTGCAGTGATCTTTTTGGTTTTATCAACTGCTTTTGTTCCAGTTACCGTGGCATTGGTGAAGTTATAGGATTTTGCTGGTCCGATAACCGTATTCGTGTAAGAGAAGTCATCAACGGTTATTGTTTCAAGCACAGTGCCGTCTTGTTTGATAACCATTTCCATCTTTTCAGGCATACCGTTTGTTGATAAGGAATTGATGTAATAGTTACTTGCCGCGCTGATGGAAAGCTTATTATCCTCAGTGAAAGTGGCAGTAAATCCTGTTGGATCGGTTAAGGCGCCAGTATTTGAGAATTTGATGATTCCGTATTCTGAACCGGCTAAGGAATCAGTCTTATCAGCCATGACAGTAAGAACGAAGTCGCCCTTAGGAATGGCCGTGCACTTAATTACCGAGCCTGGATCAGAGGCTGTTGAAGAGAAGGAACGATAGACGATTGTTCCTTCAACCTTCCCATCTCCATCTTTGTCGGTGAGGGAGGTAAGGGAGCCAATCTGGGTAGACCAGACATAGACTTCCTTGCCATCGACTGTGACCTTAGAAGAGTTTTTGATATCTTGGAGTTTTTCTCCAGTTACGTCATTGATGATTTCAGAGACACCAATGGTGTAGGTAGAGGCTCCTTCAACTGCGTCAAAGCTTACTTTTCCGGTTTTGAAATCGTAGGTGATATTTGTTGGGGTATCAAGTTGCGTTTTGCTTGAACAAGAAGTGATTGAGGCTAATCCTCCAAGAAGAAGAGGACAAAGCAAGATGCTAATTTTGTTCTTTTTCATATTCATTTCCCTTTATTTTTCTACGACTTTCTTCGATTTCTTCTTTTTAGGAAGAACCATGCTGAAGAGAACGATGCCACCAGCGACTAAGAGAACTGCATCAACGCCGATTATTAAGGCAATAGGCATAGTATAGTTAGGGGTTGTAACGGTATTGGCGTTAAGAGCATCAATGTTATGGCTATATTGATAGAGGCAGTTTCTGCCAATTCTATGAGCGAGATATTTGATGTAGTTGTTAGCGCCATCGCCTTCTTTGCCGATGCTGCGATATGTTGTGTTGCCAGAAAGTTGTCCGCTTCCTAAGATGCAGCCTTGATTACACATCGTCCAGAAAGAATAGTTGTTGTATGTGTCAGAACGGGAGCCATCGCCATCGGTGACAAGCATGCCGCCCCACTTCCATTCGTCTCTTGTCATCGCTTGATAGAAGCCAGTGTGAGCCCAAGCCATGCCCATGCGGTTGAGGGAACCCATGATACCGTCGGCTTTGTAGTATTTAGTGGCAATTTCGAATGGTCTTGCGTAGATTTCACGGATTGATGCTTCATCAGTCCAAGTGCAAACGCCACCACGGTTCGTATCAGAATCATTTAAGGCATAGTGTTTGATGAAAACGTGTAAACCTGTTGATTCCATGCCAGCGGCTGCGCTTCCGCCGATGATGCCGGAAATAAAGCCATCTTCTGAATAGTATTCGAAGTCACGTCCGCCAAATGGAGTACGGTGAATATTCATGGCTGGAGCATAGGCGTATGGGGTGTTGTTAAGAAGATCTTGATGACCGTATGCGACGCCTTGTTCTTTAGCAAGATCGGCATTCCATGTGGCAGCGATGATAACAGCGCAGTTCCACCATGTGCAATCTGGGTTTTGAGCGTTGCCTGCTTCGCCTGGACCATCGGTTGCAAGAGCATATTTCTTGCCGACTGATTCAGCGGCAGGACAATGCCAGCCATTATCGCCAATGAGGTTATCGGCTTCACTGAAGGTTAATTCGTTTGCGAGCTTGTCCCATCTTGCGAAATCACTTTCTGGAACGCCAGCCATGTGGTTGACTTGGAGTTTTGTTGCAGTGCCTTTCTTGGCCGCTTCTTCTTTTGTATCGAAGATTTCAACGTAGCCGTCAGAGGCTTTCGCAGTATTGCCACTTCCATCAACGGCGACATAATATTCAGCGCCAAATTTGATTTCAGTGCCTACTTCGGATTTGAGATACGATTCATCATCAACGCTCTTTCCTTCGTAGGTTGTGGCTTGATTTTCGTAAGCGTCATTGCCATAGCCATAAAGTTTCTTTTCGGTTTTGCCATCGCCAAAGCTAATTCCAGAAGCAAGGTTATCGGCATATTTGTATGTTTTGCCTTCGGAAACGCCATTGACTTCAATGCTCTTTGGTTTGAGTTCGATTTGTTCTTTGACGTTATCGGCAGCTTTTCTTTGCATGGAATTGCCATCGGCTGACTTAACGCCGTTCTTTGTTGGGGTTGTGCCATTTCCATCAGCTGACCAGACATAACCGTTTCCGGAGTATTTGCCTGTGTAGTCATCAGATTGGAATGACATTATTTCTTTCATGCCAGCAGCAAAGTCTTTACGGCTGAGATAGCCATACTTATAATCGCCAGAAGCTCCGCCATTGACAAGCATTGTGCCATCTCCTGCGGTGATATCATTCATTTGGTTGGTGACATCTTTTCCTTCTTCAACGGTTATGCCATTATGCGTGGCAACTCTCTTTCCAACGCCATTGGCACCATAAACGATGCTATCGGCAAGGGTTGCTTCAACTGTCGCATAGTCTTTTCCATAGGCTTCTTCGTTGGCCCAACCATGGGCGTTTGGTGAAATATGGAAGATATATTTTCCTTTTTCTAAAACGTAAGTGCCTTTGCCAAATTCATCATATGAGGCGATATCATCGGTCGAGAAGGTAACTGTGACGTCTTCTTTTGCTCCAGGAGCAAGTTCGCTTGTTTTAGCAAAGCCAACAAGAACAACTTTAGCCTTTTCTAAGCCAACGCCAGAGATGCCTAAAGCTGAATCTTCTCCATATGGGGATTCCATATAAAGTTGAACGACACTCTTGCCAGCGACTGAGCCGGTGTTTTTAACGGTTACAGTGATGGAGTTTTCGCCATGGGCGGCAAGTTTAACGTCAGAGCTCTTAACGCTTTGCTCAAATGTGGTGTAGCTAAGGCCATAGCCAAATGGGAAGGAAACGACATCTTCATAGCCAGAATATGTTGCTTGAGGTCCTTTTTCTTTTTGCTCGGCATATGTTCCATTTACGCTTGTGTCGGAATAGTATTTTCCTTGGTTCAAATTGCCTTTGAACTTAGTGGCCTTGAAAGATGAAGAATCAAAATATCCTGCAGCATCGGCCGTTTCATAATATCTATATCCAACGTAGATGCCTTCGTTATATTGATAATATTTTCTTCCGGTGTTGTTGTTTTCGATATTTGAATAGGTTTGATCATCGGCAGAATAGAAGGTTGGGTTGGTGGACATATCAGCACTCCAAGTGTCAACGACGTGTCCGGAAGGATTAACCTTTCCACTTAAGATTTTAGCAACGCCATTGATGCCTGCTTCGCCTGGGTGACCAATCCAAAGAACCGCTTCAACATTGAACTGATCGTTATTGGCAAATCCGCATTCCATTGGAACGGCAGAGTTAATTAAAACGATGGTCTTCTTGAATTTTGTTTTGCAGAATTTCAATAAGTCAATCTCGTTTTCTTGGAGTTCAAGATAGACTTTTCCTGTTGTGGTGTCCTTGTTTCCATCGAAATCAAGGGATGGGGAAGCACCTTCTGCGCCTGAACGGGAGAAGGTAACGATAGCGACGTCTTTGTAATCGCCAATGACAGTGTCAGTAACGAACTTTTCATATGTTGCTTTGGAGAATTCGTTAACATAACGATAGCTGGTGAAATCAAAGTTTCTGCCTTTATCTTCATCTGCTAAATATTCGGTATCGATAGTGCCGTTATGGACGTTAGCGCCATTGCCTAAGGCATTATCAAGCCATTCCCATGCGGCTTCGTTGTAATCAATGCCAGCTGCTTCAAAGGCTGAATTCATCATTGCGGTGTTTGAATCGTCTTTACCACCCGCTGAACCAGTTCCGCCTTGAACGTAGTTATGGCTTCCGGCACCAAGGATTGTGACCTTGCTTGTTGAGGATAGAGGAAGGGTGTTGTCTTTATTGACTAAAAGTGATGCTCCTTCTTCTTCTAAACGAGTATTGACGTCCGTACCTTCTGAAAGAGTGTAGGCTCTATCAATGTTTTTTGTTGTAGTCGTACCATATTTTTCAGCAAGTGTTCCGGCTTGGGAGCCAACAACGCCACTGAAAACGGCAGCGCCCGCAACAAGTGTTGTGAGAATTACCATTCCTGGTATAAACTTTTTGTTTTTCTTCATTGTGTTCCTTTCAAAACATTTTATTTTTTTATCAAGCGATGCTAGCTTTCGCTTGGTTGATGGCTTAAGTTTAAAAGCGCTTACATTTAAAAAAAATACCTTCGGAACAAGATGACGTTTAAACGTGTCAAGGGGCTTTTTGAAATGCTCGAAAGGTCAAAATATTTGCGTGAACGGAAAATATGAATTAGTTTGCTAAGTTAGTTTTAGAAATCCTATAAGTCAAGAAAGTGCCTTTTTCGGATTTTTGGACGCTTGGGTCAATATGAAGGCCGCCTTTAGCCACTTTAGTTAAGCGTTTTTCCTCTTTTATAGGCATTGTTAAAAACAAAGAAACGTTATTTCCTTCCATCCAAATATCTATTTCTTTTTCATCATCGAGATTATCTTTGATGATTCCAATAAGTACATCTTCTACTTCAATAAGAAGATTTAGCCCTTCAGCATCAAAATTGTCATGAAAGGTAAATGATGTTTCTTTGAAAGTCCCTCTTATTCTATCTTCGAAATACTGAATCTCTGTTTCTTTTCCTTTGCCTGGGTTTATCTTCGTGTCTCTTCCTTCGATCATTCTTTGAAAGAATTCGTTAAGCTTAACAGTATCGCCGTTTTCAAGCAAAAGACGCATATATTGGTATTGATTTTTCATATCGTGACGACGTTTTCTTAGGTCTTCAAGATTATTTTGCGAAGCTTCAAGAATGATTCTGTTTCTTTCTTCCTTAATTAAAAGAGCTTGAGATTCAAGGGAATTGGTGAAATCTAGATTAAGGCAATAGAAATAGTAATAGGAAATAACAGCAAAGGTTGCAATCAATAGATAAATGATTAAATGAGACCATGCATTAAGGAAACTTTCTCCTTCAGGAAGATCAACAATGATGAAAGCGACCGTAAAACCAACAAGGAAAATCATCAAAAAGAAACACACGTAGTTAATCTTTTCGGTCTTTTTAAGAGTGTATTTCGGCATGAAGAGAACAACAAATAACCCAAATATTAGGTATAGGATAACCGTAAATACGCCAAAGTTTGGTGAATACGCTTCAAAGAGTTCAATGATTGTTGAAGACAACATTGGCTCTAGGTACAAAATGATGGTTAAGCAAAGGCATTTAGATATCTTGTCAAATATCTTGTAATGGCAAAAATAGAAAAAATGGATAGCGATGATTATTGGCCAGCATAAATAATTGATATATTGATGAGAGCCGAGGAAGAATTCAGCAAAGCAGAACGTGAAAATGTATACGGAAAAGGTAATTAAACAATCTAATAGTTTAAGAATGATCCCCTTCCTGTCATATTTATACGAATTCATAACCAAACTGATTTGAACGGTCATCAAAACCATCGTGAAAACATAGTTCCAGCCAAAGTGAAGATTGATGTAATATTTTTCAAAATATCCAAAAAAGTCCATTGAAACCCCTTTAGAATAATATTTTTCCTGTTTCTTGGAGAAGTTCGAGATGCTTCATTTTAACCTCTTTTGCTTTTCTTCTTGAAAGGAATATTTCTTCGCCGTTTTTTAACTTTATCGTGTCCGTTAAAATGGCGTAGATATAAATGTAGTTAACGATTACTGCTTTATGGGATTGGATGAAACCATAATCTCTTAATTCGTCAAAGAGGCTAAGCAAGGATGCAGTCGTGACTAAGGGTTCCTTAACGTCAACCAAGTGGATGTATTGATGCCTATTTGAGGATTCTATATACATTATCTTTTCTATTTCTAGGACAACGTTCTTTTCATTAAGGGTTTTAAGAACAATGCTGTCTTTGTTTTTGTTTTGCATTGTTGTTAGGTAGTTCTCAATTACCTCGGAAATGTCGTTAAGGAAATTTTTCTTTCTTATGAAACCAAAAGGATGTACATTTAAAGACTCGAAAACCTTGTCTTCGCGATTGGAGATGAAAATGATTGTCGGTTTTTTGTTTCCGGGGATTCTTTTACAAAGTTCTATTCCATCCATCTGAGGCATCTCAATATCGCAAAATAAGACGTCGATTGGATTTTCTTCATAATCCGCTAAAAAGGATGATGCAGATATGTATTTTCGGTATGAGGGAACGATGTTATGTTTGTTAAAGGCCTCAACTAAGGATGCGGCAATGATATCGATTGACCCCTTATCATCATCGACAAGCGCAAAACTTATTTTTCCGGTTTTCATTATTCTTTTCCTCCTAGTAACATTGATGAAACTATGAATTTTCCGTTTTCTATAGAATATTTAACTATACCATCACCGTATTTTCTAGCGATTGAATCAATTATTTTGTGTCCGTAGCCATGAATTTTTGCATCATCTTTGGAAGTAGATATGACTGCTTTTTTAAGATCTTCTTTCTTTAAATCGGTAGGGTTTACGACTTCAGAGATTAGGTATGGTTTCTTATAGGTGATTTTAACATATATGTTTCTATCGTTAGATTTTTTATTTCTTGCCACTCCTTCTATTGCATTATCGATGATATTAGTAAAGAAAGAGCAGAGGTCATATTCATCAATTCCTATATCACCTTTAGGAACAAGAATTGAGTGATGAATGTTTACTCCTTCTTTTTTGGCTTTAGAAATTTCCATGTTCATTATGCAAGAAATGGCGTTATTGCCACAATCAACAAAGGTGAGAGGAACGAAAGATGTTTCGGACAAATCGGCAAAGTATTGTTTGAGTTTATCGTAATCTTCTTTTTCTAACAAAGAGGCCATCATTCTATATTGCTTATTCATTCTTTCTTCCATCGCTTGTATTTGTTTTTGATTTTCCATTGATAATTCAAGGATTTCATTTTGATTTTTCTTAGCAAAAGCTTTTCTTTGAATCTCTAGACTTCTTTCCTGGCTTTCGTGTCTAACATAATGGAATAAGTAGATAAAAAGCGAAGCGCAATAAAGACCAGCAAATATAACAATGTGCTTAATCTTCAACTTTTCTGTTGTAGAAAAACTCGGATCGTTAAATGACGAGGCTAAAAGAATAAGAGTTTGAATTAGGCAAAGCAAAAAGACGGAGGTATAGTTTTGATTTTTAAATTTCTCCGAATCAAGGACGTAAAGAAAAGAAAAGACAGCAAAGATGAAGAATACGCAAAAGAAAGTGTCGAAAAACTCAAAGTTGAAGCCATAGACTTCGCTTGAACATACGAAGGAGATAAAGCGTGAAAGAGTCGGAGCGATAGTGAAGGAATTATATAAGGTGAAGGCTCTAGCAAAACGTTCAAAGATTTTATCCTTACTAGCAAAGAAACAAACACCTAAAAGTATCGGAGCGTAAGAAAAATAATTTAAACAATAGAAACTGAGATTATTCTCAACAATTACGAGAAGAAATATCGAGCTAAAAAGAAAAGTTATGCAGTAAATGGCAGCTGAAATTAAAAGCCATTTTAAAATGTATTGTAAAACTACGTTCACATGAATCTTTCTTTTGGCGAAGGAATCTTTTAAAAGAAAATCATTAAAAAAGACAAGAGATATTCCAAATGAAGCCAAGACTTGGAAAACAATAAAAGCCAATCCAGCCTGTCTTTGAATGTAATAAGCATTAAAGTAATTAGAAATAAAATTCATATCTTTGTTCTACTTATTTTAGCACTACAGCCAATTATTTCAAAATTAGATAAGAAATCAAATTACTAATCTTTTAATAGTCGATTTAAGAATAGATATAGTAGTCATTTTATATATTCGAATCAAAAAGCATGAAAAAATGTAGCAGAAATTAAAATGTTTATAAATCAATATAGGTTTGTTAGATAAGACTATCTGTATAAATCCTTATATATAATATTGGAACAAATATCAATTAATGAATTAACCAAATCATCTGAAGGATATTTGCATGAATCAAAAATCCAAACTCTGAAAACAGCCACTATGCTCTGAATAAGAGACGATTCCAAAAATTCAACATTAGCAACTATTCTATTTCTCTTTTTTGCAGGTGCTGGTATTAAGTATGTCTTTCCAAAGTCCTCTACTTTCAGATTGAAACGATATGTTGATGCATTAAGAACGGCTTTTGCTAATTTCTGGTTTTCTTTCAAATAAATAAAAATTTTTTCAAAAAATTCAAATCTTGAAAAATTATAGCCTAATTCATTCATACTAACAGTGAGTCCGGAAATCAATTCATCTTCCAAAGCTGAAACCAAAAGATCTAAAGACTGGTAATGAAGATAGAAAGTAGATTTATTAATATCAGCTTCATAAACGAGATCTTCTATTTGAAGTTGTTCAGCATCTCTTTCACAAAGCAGTTTTATCATCGATTTTTGAATCACATTTTCTGTTTTAATGAATCTTCTGTCTTTTGCTTTCATAACGCAAAAATTATAGTATATATCGAAACATTTTTCTAGACTTAGTTCTATTAATAGACTTTTGTCTATATATTTATTGTGAATTTATCGTTGTTTTTGGCATAAAAATAAAATAAAAAAAACTCTGACTTTTTTATCAGAGAATTCTTTTTGTAATGGCGTGATTGAGGAGAGTTGAACTCCTAACCTCAAGCTTCGGAGGCTTGCGCTCTATCCAATTGAGCTACAACCACAAACACTTTGAGTATATAACTTTTTTAATTTTAAAACAAAAAAGGCACGCCTAAACGTGCCAGGTTTAACTGTCTTGTAATTAGTTAACAGCTTCTTCAGCAAGCATTAAAATGCCAGCAACAAGATTTACAAATAGCAAGGAGCAAATCTTAAAACCAACACTAACTTCTTGATGGTTGTCGCATGCTTTCCAATATTTAACGGTCATTGGAATACACCAGAGCAACGGGATTATGGCCCATCCAAGAGAGATACAGCCAAGAATCATAAACACCTTGGCAATTAAACGAATGGTGTCCTTTTCGTTTGTCGTTTCATTAACTGGTGTGGCTTTGATTGTTGGCTCGACAGAACAACCACAATGTGGGCAAATTACTGCTTCATCGAATATTTCGGATCCGCAGTGTGAACAATATTTCATAAAAATTCCTCATTTCTTTTTCAAATTATACATAAATAATAGAAAATTACACCTAAATATGCACATTCATACGCAATTTAATTAAATATTAATATTTTAAGCGACTTAAAAATATGACTTTTTTCCTAGAATAGACGTTAAAGAGAGTGTAATATAAGAAGGCTTAGAAATAATAGTTTATCAAGGAAAAACTTATTTATCGTTTTTTAATTCAATCGCAGACTGTTTTATGAAGGCAAAGAAGCATATCATCATTTGTTCAAGTATAGGGATTTTGCTTTGTGGCATATCTGTTTTTGCTATGGTGCCAATTTCATCAGTTTCTTCTACAACTAGAGGTTCTAATTGGATGAAAAATATATCAGATGAAACTTCTTTGACCTCTATTTCCATTCCTGGTTCACATGATTCAGGCGCGCTTCATTCTATCGGAGACTTATCTGGCAAATGTCAGGATTTATCCGTTAGCGAGCAATTGCAAGCCGGTGCTCGTTTCTTTGATGTAAGGTTACAACTACGAAGTGATGAATTAAGGGTCGTGCACGGAATAGTAGATCAAAAACTCTCTTTTTCTTCAGCATTAAATGACTTTAAAGTGTTTTTAAACGCCCATTCGAGTGAAGGATTAATTGTTTCAATTAAAGAAGAAAGTGATCCAACAAACAGTAGCAAATCTTTTGAAGAAGCCTTAAAAATCGCTTTGAAAGACTATCAAAGTATTTGGAACACTGATAGAGAATGTCCAGAAACAATGGGTGAGTTGAGAGGAAAAATCTATCTAATTTCACGTTATAAAGCCAATACGATAGGTTTGCCAGCATATGAAGGTTGGATCGAACACGACGCCAATGCTACAACTAACACATTCGA
>CAVKAU010000091.1:0-2222 GCA_963654035.1 bacterium
GAATTCAGCTGGTGAAAGAAAGCCGTATTTTTCATCATTCCAGCGAGCGAGTGCTTCCTCATCACAAACCAAACTATTAACCGTACGAACGATTGGCTGGTAGTATGGAAGGATGCATCTCTTTTCAATTGCTTCATCTAAATGGGCGATGATGTAGTCACGTTTTTCAATTTTCGCCAGCATTTCCGCAGTGAAATAATTGAAATGCGAAAAATAAGAGTGACGATTCATGTCCGAAGCCGTTTTGGCTTTATCGCAGGCTCTGGCTATATCGTCAAATTCGCCATCAAAAATGCCTGCACGCATAGGAAGGGTATTTCCTTCACCTAAATCTTTCATTTGATGAAAGGTTGCGTTTAGTTTCTTCTTAATATCTTTATCTAAAGCCAAAATGTAAAAATGGTCTTCGCCAAAGCGTGAAATAAGGGCGTCATCGAAATTATTTCTAAGGATTTTCCCGGTATTTATAATCAAATCATTGCCTTTGGAAAAGCCGTATTTGATGTTAAAAGACTTCATTCCGGTAAGGTCGATAGCAATAATTGCGTATCTTCTTTCATCATGAGCGATTATTGAGCTAGCTTTTTTCAAAAATCCACTCATATTTAAGAAAGAAGTTAATTCATCTCTTTCGATATATTCTTGAAAAGAAGGGAAATTATCAGCATACTCCTCAACTAGTTCTACTGAATCGTCTTTCATTTGCCCAACCGGAAGAGAAGTTATGATGAGATAATCTTTCTCATTAAGGGAAAGATGCTTGCCGGTTGCGTGTACCGCTTGGATGATATTGTCTTTGTCGACTACGCGAAAATAAATATCAAGCGTCGCTTTTTTGTTTGAAGCGAATTCGTCAAAGGCTTTGGAATATTTTTCTAGGTCGTCTAAATAGATTCTCTTTCTCATCGAAGAAAGGGAAAAATCATTGGCATCTTCTTGCAAAATAGGAAAAAGTTTCGCTAATCCTCTTGAAACTAAAAGCAAGGTATATTCGCCATCGTCATTGCGATATAGGGCATAAGGCATATCGGATTGCTCGAGAGCACTACGAAAAAGTGGATCTATCGTTTGCTTTTCTCTATTAATAGTATTTTTCTTATTTCCGACCATAAAAGTATTTTAGTCTAAAACGCCAAATAAATAAAGATTCCCATAGGGAATAAGACTTCAATAAGCTCATCTTTTTGAAACATGTGCATATTAAAAAACGTAATATTTTTTAAAATATCTGGGTTTTGATAAGTATTTTTGAATTTTCGTATCGAAATAACGTTTTTATTTACTAGTGGAATAGAAAGTCGTAATAACATCACTAGTTTCAATAAGGATCGAATTTTGATTTAACGTGACAATCGTTTCATCACAGATCTTATGAACGTTTTCTAGGCTGATGTCTTCGAGTATGCAGGCGATTGTTCTTTCTTTCGTGATGGTCCCGCTATCATCTTTCCAATAGCCATTTGCTTCATAGATAGTGCACCCATCAGTGTATTTAATGCAAATTTCGGTCATCTTCGTTATGCATTTTTCAAATTCCATTACTGGCTCATACGTATCTTTGTCGTTTGTTCCAATATAGAGAGTATATTTTGTGGCATATTCATTATTTTTAGCATTTATTTGGTTTGAAAGAGATATTTCTTTTCCAATCGAAATTCCTGTTGCGACCATATTAACGCCAAGTAATGAAGCCAATATGATGGTTATGATTTTGTCCTTGCCTAATTTTTCCATATTCTAATTGTCCTTTTTAATGCTGTATATATTAAAAAGCCACCTAATTCAAGCTAGAAGCAAATTGGTGGCTAAGTTTCATTTTGAAATATCAGAAGAAGACTGATTCGGCTTTTTCTTTGATTTCTTTAGAAGCGATGAATGGAATACGGGTTGTGTATCCTTCTTTGGCTGCAACATATTTCTTTGCCCATAAGGTAAAGATTTCTGTGTTCCATTTGGCAACAGCATTGTTATAAACCTCTCTTGCAGCAGTGATTTCTTGTTGAAGATAGGTATTTTGTTGCATAGCTGCTTGAATTTCTTGGTGAGCTTTGAGATCTGGATATTTTTCTAAGGCAATGTTGATTGAATGTTCGATGTTTTCAAGTTTGCCTTGTAATTCATTACGAGCAATATCGCCATCTGCTCCAGTTTTTTGTCCAGAACGGGCTTTAGCAATATCAACGAAGGTATCTTTGTCTAAAGCGATTGCTTTATCAAGAAGC
>CAVKAU010000092.1:0-3036 GCA_963654035.1 bacterium
GATTTCAATATCATTAGAGAATGACGTGGGATTAAAACGTTTTCAGCTAAGATATTTTTTCCTTTCAGAGGACCGCCACTTGTGAAAAAAATGGATTTCTCCTCATTGAAGGAATAAGTGAGGCTGTCATTGGTGGGATTGAAAAGAAAATCGTATTTGTATTCTCCATTTTGCAAAGAATAATTAATTTTCACTCTGATACCATCGCCAAAATATTCGAAGTCGATTAAATCGGCTATTTTTCGAGGATCGGTCTCAGAGAAGAAATTGAGTTCTTTTCTTGTTAAGATGGCCCCTCTACAATATTGCGCCATTTCAAAGCGTTCGTCAAGAAGATTATCTGACAATTTGTTATATATATCACCGGCGTTATAGGTGTTCTCGTTCATAAACTTCGATTGAGCGATTTCCTCGCCCATATGAATGAAAGGATTTCCAAATGAGAAAATGACACAAGAAAGAGCAAATTTAGCTATTTCCATCTTTTCCTCTTCAGAATAAGAAAAATATTTGGTTAAGAAATCGTAATAAGCCACGTTATCATGGCACTCAACATAGTTTATCGATTGTTTAGCGTCAGCAAATTTTGAATTAAAGAATCCCCAATTGTGATTCGAACCAAGAAAAGAAAATATAAAGGCATCTTTTTTCGAAAGATCACCGGCACAATAAGATTTAACATTTTCTCTAAAGAAATCATTGAAAAAACCAATATTTGGAAGGAAAAAGGCATTATTCATGTTAGCTCCATGAACTTTTGAAGGAATATACATATCCCATCCTTCGCCATAGATAAGGAATTCATCATCTAATTCTTTAGTCTTCTTTTCGACCTCTTTTATTGTTTCAACATCGATTAGTCCCATCAAATCGAGCCTTAATCCATCAATTTGATAGAAATCCGTCCAGAAGAGGCACGAATCAACAATCAGTTTTCTAACCATCGGCTTCTCGGAGGCTAAATCATCGCCGCACCCAGATGAATTGCTCATTCTTCCGGTGTAGTCCTTTCTAAAACAATAATTAGGGACTATTTTTTCAAATGATGTCGTCAAATATTCATAAACGTGGTTAAAAACGGCATCCAAAACTATTCTCATCCCCGATTGGTGAATTGCTTCGACCATATCCTGAAGTTCTTTGATTCTTGATAAAGGGTTTGACGAATCTGTTGAATAGGATCCTTCTGGCGTGAAATATTGGATTGGATCATAGCCCCAATTATATTGTTCAAAAGGTTTTGTTTCGTCAACGGAACCAAAATCATTCAGTGGCTGAAGCTGAAGGTGGGTAACTCCTAAAAAAGATAAATAATCAAGACCAGCTGGATTACCGCCTTTTGTTCTGGCTCCTTTTTCAGTCAAGCCTTTGTAAAGCCCCTTAAATTTTATTGAGGAATGAAGATCAATTGTAAGGTCTCTTACGTTTGCCTCATAAATGACTTGCTCATTTTTTGAAATCTTCGGCAATTGACTTTTTTTAAGATCTCTCTTCAATCCTTTTTCATCTATAACGACGGATTCTCTTGCGTTTGCTGTGCTCGAAAGCCCATATGGATCAATCGTTGTAGAGGCAATTTCGTTATTTGTTACGGAATAAAGGTATTTACGAAGATTATAATTTCCCTTCAAAGATAAAGAATAGACGCCTCTTTCCTCTCTTTTCATCTCATAAAAAGTTTTCGAATCGCCATCCTCATCGAATAATATCAAGGATACATTGGAAGCAAGCGGAGCCCATATTTTCCATGTAGTTTGGCTTTTCTCATAAATCGCCCCGAGTTTTCCATCATAATAATAGTCTTTGTCAAAAGATGGGAAAGTCGTTGCTTCGGATACATCAAGAGGAAATTTGCCTATCGACGCGCCATAAATAAAATACGAGTGTCCCAATTCAAGTGATTTAGGAAGCCTAAATTCAATAAAAGAATGATTTGGTGTCGAGGCATGCCTTGTTATATTTATTTTTTGATGCGTCTTTTCATCGATTATAAGTGAGAAATCAGTATTTACAAAACTTAAATCAGAAAGCGCGACAAAACGTATAAGGTCTTTTTCAACCAATCGCGCATTAACATAGGTATCTTTCATTTATATCAGCCTTTCCTTGAACGATTAATCATTGTCCCCATAAAAAGATTCGCTTCCATCACGATACATCGTATCATCATGCACAAGAACTTTAGCACCCTTTGAAGAAGATTGAGATTCCGCTTGGGCAACAATTCCTTCAGCTTGGAGCCTTGCGAATACTTTTTGCGCCATAGGATAACCCATTCCATAATTTCTTTGAATCTTGGAAATCGAAGTGTATTCCTGGCACATAATATCTGCTTTTATCATTTCATAACGATCTGATTTTTCGTGTTCTCTTTGAGCTGCTCTTTCCATTTTATCGGTTTCTTCGGCTATTTTGGCATCTTGAGAGTGATCGACTAAATCCGAGAAATATGGATCATAGGAAACTTTTTGTTGCGATTTAACAAAATCAACTATTGCATCAATTTCTTCGTCTTGCAAATAACATCCTTGACAGCGGATGAAATCCCCGCCTTTGGATATGAGTGAGCATTGAACGAGCATATCGCCATTGCCATTTAATTGCTCCGCTCCACCTCTTCCTAAAACGGTTTGGGAGTCTTGCGATGCGTTGACTTTCAAAGCAACACGAACATCAAGATTAGCCTTAATGTTACCGGTTATGACATTAACGGCAGGCCTTTGCGTAGCAACAATTAAATGAATTCCAGCCGCACGGGCTTTTGCTGCTATTTGAGCGACTGGATCGCTAACTGATTTTATTGAATCTACAAGATTAGCATATTCATCAATAAACGTGACGATGAAAGGCATTGGTTCCAAACCAGCTTTAGGAGCACATTTCGTATTGAACGTACGTATGTCTTTAGCGCCAGTTATCGCAAAAATGCTATACCTTCTTTCCATTTCATCGACCAATTTGTCAAGACACACTTTAGCTTGACTTGGTTCGGTGATTATTGGGCAAAGCAAATGAGGTATGTCTTTATATTTAGAC
>CAVKAU010000093.1:0-3156 GCA_963654035.1 bacterium
GGAATCTATGGCAAAATGCTTTCTGATGAATATGCCACAACAAGGTCATTCTTCGGAAACACGACAACAACTTATTGGTTTGGCTTAGTAACATCTCCTGGCGACATGACAAATTACAAAATCAATGAGCTTCCAACAACTGCTTGGACGGAAGATATTGATTTATCCACTTATGGCGATGGGAGCAAGACTGATAAAGTCCAATTCGCTGAAGAAGGCTGGGAAAGCAAAATAGTCAAAGATGATACAATTGCCATTTGCGTTTTCGGCCGTGGCGCAGGCGAATCTAATACCTATAAGCCAGGAAGTGCAACAAACTGGAAAGGCGAAGAAACAGGAAAAGATCCATTGGAACTTTCCGATGATGAGCTTCAAATCGTTGATAAGGCCAAAGCAACTTGCTCAAAAGTCATCGTTCTTCTTAACACTGGCAATGCCATGAATATCTCTGCAATATCTAAAGGCGGAGACCATGAAGTAGATGCCATTGCTTATATGGGCGTCTTAAATGACTATCAAGCAACTGGCATTGTCAACGTCTTAAGCGGCGAAGTCAACCCAACAGGAGCTTTATCCGACACCTATGCCAAGAATTGGGAATCTCTCCCAGCCATGCAAAATTTTGGCGGAGACGAATATGCCGACGCTGAAATTGCTGCTAGATACGCTGGAACTGATAGTGAAGACAAAGTCAGATGGCCAGGCGTCACTATTGGAAATGGCTCCGGAAGCGACTTTGGTGGTTCAAGAGCCAATTATTCTGGCGGAAACTATTATGTTGAAGCAGAAGGTATCTACATCGGCTATCAATATTATGAGACAAGATATTTTGACTCAGTCGCCAATTCTTCCTTCAATCCCGCTTCAAAGAAAGGATCGACAACCGGAAATGCTTGGAAATATTCCGATGAGGTCGATTACACCTTTGGGCACGGCCTTTCCTATCTACCATACACTCAAGAATTAACAGACTTAAAAGTTGATAGAGTAAACGGAGGAAATATCACCGCTGAAATCACCATCCATAACAATGGCGATAAAGCCGGAAAATTCCTCGGACAACTCTACGTTAATACGCCATACACTGAATATGACAAGAAGAACTTAGTCGAGAAATCAGCCGTTCAATTCCTCTCTTCAGGCAAAGTAGATGTTGAGGCAGGAAAATCCGCTAAAGTAGAAATCACCGTTCCAGCCAAATATCTTGCTTCCTATGATTATAAGAATGCAAAAACTTATATTCTTGATGAAGGAAAATATTACTTCACTGCTGCCGCTGGCGCTCATGAAGCCGCAAACAATTTCTTAAGCGCACAAGGCTATAGCACATCTAATGGCATGGATGCTACTGCAAGTGGCACCTGCAAGACTTGGGATCTTGGAAGCTTAGACAAGACCACATTTGCAACAGACAACGGCAAAGTCATCACTAACCAATTTGATAATGCTGACCTCAATTACTTCTTAAAAGACACAGTCGTCTACCTTTCTAGACAAGATTGGGAAGGAACCTGGCCAAAGAACTACAACAAGGATGTTACAGTTAAAATTGGCGATTCCCCAAAGAAAGATGAATGGCTAAAAGAAATCCGTGGTGAACAATATGTCTTAAGTTCGACTGGTGAAGAAGTTGAAAATTGGCAAGGAAAAGACCTTGGCGATGAATATAACTTCTCCGCAAAGAATCTCACTTATGAAAGAATCAACAATATTGAAGATGAGTGGTGGGATAAGATGGTAAGCCAAATCTCCGTTAACGAAGCAATTGGCGCTGTCGTCCATGGTGGAGGACAATCCGACGTTCTTTCTAACATCGATAACCCAATCGTTTCTCAACATGAGGGCGTCAATGGTTATGTCGGTGCATATAACGAATACGCTTCCTATGACCAAGATGGCAAAGGCGTTGGCGATCCAACTCTTACCTATAAGACAAACATTAACTCTCAAACACTCTTAGGAACCTCTTTCAACCCACAACTAGCCTATGAATGGGGAAAACTCGAAGGTGAAGCAGGACTTCTCCTTAAATATCAATCTGTTTGGGGAACTGGCTTAACGCTTAGAAGAACCCCATATAATGGCCGTAACTACGAATACATCTCCGAAGATCCAATGTTAACAAATAGAATCGGTGAGATGATTGGTAAAGGCTCCTTAGAAAAAGGCTCACTCGTTGGTCCAAAACATATGGGCTTCAACGATCAAGAACATAATCGTGCTGGCGTTTCCGCTTATATGAATGAGCAAAAAGCCAGACAAACTGACCTTAGAGGTTTCGAAGGCATGCTTAATGATGCCAATGGCTTAGCCGTCATGATTGCCTTCAACCGTATTGGCGCTACAAACGCTTCTCAATCCGTTGGCATGCTTCAAAATGTTCTCCGTGGAGAATGGGGATTCAAAGGGCTTATCTCCACTGACCTTGCTTCTTCGGCTTATTACTTCAATGCTGAAGGAATGATTATGGCTGGTATAACTCAAGTCGCTGAATTTGGTTCTAATAACTCCAATATCAATGCTCAAGATGGACATGATAGCAAGTGGACTTATCTCTCTCCTGAAAACTGCAAAAACGACCCAACGCTCGTTAAGCAAGCAAGAGAAAACCTCAAATATCAGCTCTATGCATTCGCAAATTCTGCCGTTATTGACGTCACGATCATTAATTTGACTCCATGGTGGGAAGCTGCCTTAAATGCAACTCTCATTACATCGGCTATCTTAACTGGCGTCTTCGCTGTTGCTTGGGTTGCCTTAACTCTTATGCCTGCTAAAAAGAAGGAGGATAAATAAGTATGAAACCAATAATTTCTAAAAAAATTAGCGTCGGAATGATAATTTCCACCCTGACCTTCATCGTTGGCTTAGTTTCAATCATCATCTATGGCGTTAACGTCGCTAGAGGTGGTTACTTCAACGGAGGAAGTGTTGGAGAAGTCGTTAGATTCGGCGTCTTCGGACTTGTCTTCTTAGCAATCTCCACGGCTCTCTACTTTGTTAGGTTCACTGGCAAAGTTGGAAAAGCCTGCGATATGGTTGGGTTAGCTCTTAAGGTTGTTGCGACTTTATTCTTCGCCTTTGCCTTAATCTTCCTCATCCAAGCTCGCGCTGAAGGCCTCTCTTATATCTTCTTCTCAAATGATGATGTTAAAA
>CAVKAU010000094.1:0-2316 GCA_963654035.1 bacterium
GGTTAGTGCCACCTCTTCTTGGAGCAGTTGGTGGAATTCTTTCCCTTATTGGACTGGCACCATCCTTTCACCGATTCCAATTGGAATCTTAAATTCTTACTTTAGTTTGTTCTCCGGGTTTGTTCAAACCATGGTCTTCGCTTCCCTTTCATCCCTTTGGATTGCTCAAGAGAAGCCAATGGACGAAGACAATATTTATCTTGCCTTCCGCCCTGTTCCAAAAGAACTGCTCGCTTATGAACAAAACGATATAAAACCAGAAGTTATAGGAGGAATGAAATATGATAACTGATGTTGGTTTAAAAGCTTTAGCCGCCGCTATTTGCGTCGCCTTTGGCATGATCTCCGCCATTGGAGAAAGCTGGATTGCTTGCCACACTATTGATGGAATGACAAGAAATCCTGAAATGGCCGACAAATTAAGAAGCAACATGATCGTCGCTGTCGCTCTTGACGAATCTACTGCTATCTACGCTTTAATTGTTGCCATTTTGATCATCTTTGTTATGTAGTTGGAGCAAATTTGGATGAATAACATTTTGCTATACGTAATATTGGAAGATGCTTCGTCCGCCCCATTTCAACCAGAGGATTTTTTAAGCAAGATATTTGGCAATTTCTGGGCTCTTTTAATTAATCTTATCGCGTTGGTGGTTCTTTTCACTTTGCTTTTCTTCGTTGCTTATAAGCCATTGAAGAAATATTCAGAAAAAAGAAGAGACTACATCGAAGGAAACATTAAAGATGCCGAAAATGCGAAAAAGCACTATGAAGGTGTTTTAGCTCAATCTGACTCCATTATTTCTTCGGCCGAAAACGAAGCACAAGAAATAATCAATAAAGCTGAAGACAACGCCAAAAAACAAGCTGATTCAATTATTCTAGACGCTAAAAACAAAGCTATTTTGGAACAAGAAAAAGCCGCTAACAACATTGAACAAGAAAAGCAGAAAGCACGTGATGAGATTCGCAAAGAAATTGTCAACGTTGCCTTAGATGCCTCAAAAGAAATTCTTGGACGTGAAATTAGCGTAGAAGACAATAAGAAAATTCTCGATGGTGTTGCCGCTGATTTAGAGAAGAAAGGTTAGAAAAACATGAATGAAGAAATTTATGTAAATTACGCCAATGCCTTATTCTCTTTATCTAAAGATGAAAATAAGGTGAGCGTATACCTCAAAGAAATTAAAGAAGTTGAGGACGTCTTTACGAAAAATCCTTCCTTTTTGGAATATTTTTCGTCATACAAAATCTCCGTTGATGAAATAAACGCGATTTTGGATGAGGCGTTCAAGGGACTCGAAAGTCCTTCACTTTTGCCCTTCCTAAAACTTCTTACGAGTAAGCATCTAATTTCTTCGATACATGAGATATTCAAAGCTTATAGGACTTTGGCTAATGAATATCTTGGCATAAAAGAGGGACTGCTTTATTCAACTGTGCCTTTAAATGAAGAAGAGGTATCTCGAATAGAAAAAGCTCTCGAAAGCAAATTAAATTGTAAAGTCTACCTGACCAATAAGATTGATAAAAACCTCATTGGCGGAATAAAAATAGTACTTGATGGAAAAATATATGATGGATCTATCCAAAATAAATTAGATACTCTCCGTCATGAGTTATTGAAAGGAGGCTCCTTATGAAATTAGACACTAATCAAATAAGTGCATTAATCAAAGAACAAATAAAATCATTTGCAGGACAAATAGAAAGCGCTGATGTTGGAACAGTTATTTCCGTTGGCGACGGAATTGCTTCTGTCTATGGTTTAAAAGGAGCTATGTTAGGCGAGCTTTTGCTTTTTCCTAATGATGTTTACGGCATGGTAATGAACCTTAATGCCGATGATGTAGGAGCTGTATTACTTGGTTCCGATCGTTCTATTAAAGAGGGCGATACTGTTAAAAGAACGAACCGCGTAGTTGAAGTTCCAGTAGGCAATGGCCTTTTAGGAAGAGTTGTCTCTCCTCTTGGCTTACCATTAGATGAAGCTGGTCCTATTGAATATAGCAAGACTAGACCTATTGAAAGAATTGCTCCTGGTGTTATGACAAGAAAATCAGTCGATACTCCATTAGCAACTGGTATCAAGGCTATTGATTCGATGATTCCTATTGGTCGCGGCCAAAGAGAGCTTATCATTGGCGACCGCCAAACTGGCAAAACATCGATTGCAATCGACACAATCGTTAATCAAAAAGGTAAGAACGTTAATTGCGTTTATGTGGCGATTGGCCAAAAGAATTCTACGGTTGCAAGCATCGTTAACCGTCTTAAAGAAAAAGGCTGTTTTGATTATGTTACCGTTGTTAACGC
>CAVKAU010000095.1:0-3016 GCA_963654035.1 bacterium
TGATGATTGCTGAAGATTCAACGGATTTCACTGGCGTTACTAAGCCTCTTGAATATGGAGGACTTGGATTCGACTATAAATGGGATCTTGGCTGGATGAATGACACGCTCAAGTACTACAAATTAGATCCTATATATAAGAAATACGAGCATAATGACATTACTTTCTCGATGGCTTATTTCTTTTCTGAGAACTTCATGTTGCCATTATCCCATGATGAAGTAGTTCATATGAAGGGAACATTAATCAATAAGATGTTTGGCGACTATGACACAAAATTCGCTTTATTGCGAAATTTATACACTTACCAATTTGCCCATCCTGGCAAAAAACTTAACTTTATGGGAAATGAATTGGCTTCTTTTGATGAATGGAACGAAACTAAATCATTGCCATGGAATCTTTTAAGCTATCCAAAACATGATTCGGTTAAACGCTTAGTTAGAGATTTGAATCTCATTTATCAAGCAGAAGAGGCGATGCACGTCGAAGAATATAATCCTGCTCATTTTGAATGGATGATGGTTGATAACCACGATCAAAGCGTCTTTGCTTTCGAAAGAAGATATGGCGATTCTAACTTGCTTTTCATCTTCAATATGACTCCAAATTTCTATGAATCGTATGACGTTGGAGTCGGTGAAGAAGGTGAGTGGGAAGAAATCTTTAATTCAGATAAAGATGTATATGGCGGAAATAACCAGTATAATGGTTTGGCCCTTCAATCCTATGGAGGCGCGCCAGAGAATCGCTCTTACCACATTTCAATCAAACTTGCCTCTTATGGCGCAATGATTTTCAAAAGAAAAGTCGAGAAAAAAGAAGTAAAGAAGAAAGTGGTTTCCAAAAAGACGACAAAATCTAAGAAAACCGCAAAAAAGTAACTAGAAAGGCTAAAAATAATATGATTTTTGATACGAAAGAAGAATTCAAGAAAGAATTCGAGAAACGATTAACCGAGCTTTACGGTCGCTCAGTCGAGGATTCACATATCACGGAACGCTATGAGATTCTTGGTGAGATGGTTCGTGATTACGCTGGAATCGGCTGGAGAAATTGCCGTGAAGACATGATTAAAAACGGTGGAAAACAATGCATTTATTTCTCCATGGAATTCTTAATCGGAAGATTGCTGCTCAACAATATGCAAAACCTTGGCGTATATAAAGTTGCCAAAGAAGGACTTGCTGATTACGGCATTGATATAAACGAGCTCGAAGACCAAGAGCCGGATGCTGGCCTTGGCAATGGTGGCTTAGGAAGATTAGCCGCATGTTTCCTAGATTCCGCTGCATCTTTAGGCTATCCAATGCATGGTAATACCATTAGATATGAATACGGTTTCTTCAAACAAAAATTCGTTAACGGAAAGCAAACTGAACTTCCTGATGAATGGCTTTCAAATGGTTTTGTTTTTGAAGTAAAGAAGCCAAAACACGCTGTTGAAGTTGAATTTGGCGGAAACGCTGAAACATATCTAAAAGCCAATGGAGAATACGCTCTTAGAACCGTCAATGCCACTCACGTTCGCGCTATGCCATATGACGTTTCAGTTGTCGGATATCACAATGGCGTTTCTAACACCCTTCGCCTTTGGTCCGCTGAGCCAAGCGAGCAAAACCTTCCAAAAGACGTTTCTTTCAATGATTATTTGCAAACATTAAAGGAACTTTCCTTCGGCTTATACCCAGATGATTCAACAGAACATGGAAGAATGCTTCGTCTTCGTCAACAATATTTCCTTGTTTCTGCCGGATTACAATCAGTCATGCGCGCAGAATATAGAAAATACGGCACTTTGGACACGCTCAAAGATCATTACGTATTCCAGCTTAATGATACTCACCCAATTCTCTGCATCCCTGAACTCATGCGTATCATGATGGATGTTTATGGCTATGGATGGGATGAAGCATGGGATCAAGTTAGACAAAGCGTCGCTTACACCAACCACACGGTCATGCCTGAAGCCTTAGAAAAATGGCCTGTTCAATATGTTCAAAAACTCTTGCCAAGAGTCTATATGATCATTGAAGAAATCAATCGCCGTTTCAACGCCTATATGCTTGAAAGACACGTTGAACCAGGCAAAGCATATCAAATGCAAATTATTAAAGATGGTCAAATTCATATGACAAACATGGCTATTTATGCTGGTTTTTCTGTCAATGGCGTTGCAAAAATTCATACTTCAATCTTGGAAAATTACACATTCAAGAATTTCTATGAGCTTTTCCCTGAGAAATTCTCTAACAAGACGAATGGTGTAACACATCGCCGCTGGCTTGTTTACGCTAACGAAAAACTTGCCGATTTAATCACTTCAAAGATTGGCGATGAATGGATTATGCACCCAGAAAAACTTGAAGCTTTCAAAGCCTTCGACAACGACAAGAAAGTTCAAGAAGAGGTCATGAAGATCAAATATGACAATAAAGCAAAATTCGCTGACTTCGTCTTAAGAACATATGGCATAGAAATCTCGCCAAATGCGATAATTGACGTTCAAATCAAACGCTTGCACGCTTACAAGAGACAATTGCTTAACCTCTGCCATATCATGTCCTTGTATTTAGAGATGAAGAAGAATCCATCCGAATTCAAGATGACGCCTCATGTTTATGTCTTTGGCGCTAAAGCGGCACCTAGCTATGAATACGCAAAATGCATTATCGAATTGATTCTTGCTGTTCAAGAAGTCATCAACAACGATGAGCAAGCCTCAAAATTCATGAAAATCGTTTTCGTGGAAAATTATGGCGTAACCTTGGCTGAGCATATCATTCCAGCGGCTGATTTATCAGAACAAATCTCTACTGCCGGAAAAGAAGCTTCTGGCACATCAAACATGAAATTAATGATGAATGGCGCTCTTACGATCGGCACATTAGATGGCGCAAACATCGAAATCGCCAAACAAGCCGGAGAAGAAAATGAAATCATTTTTGGCTTAACAGCAGAAGAAGTCGAATATAAAAATGAGCATGGCGGATATAACCCGTGGGATGTTTATAAC
>CAVKAU010000096.1:0-5453 GCA_963654035.1 bacterium
ATCCTGAAGCGCCAAGACCAACCCCATAATATTCTTCATCATGCCAATAAGTTAGATTATGAAGAGAATATCGACCGTTTTTCGCAAAATTGCTAACTTCATAACGCTCATACCCCGCTTGAGTTAGCTTATCAAGAATCAGTTCATACATCGAAGCGGACATCTCATCGTTCATTTCCTTATATCCTTTATTATAGAAAAGAGTTCCTGGCGAAACGGTTAGGGAATAGCAAGAAAGATGGGGAACATCTAGCGAGAGGAGGGCATTGATGTCTTTTTCTAAAGTTACGAGGTTTTCATTTGGCAAAGCGTAGATTAAATCGGCCGAAATATTATTTATTCCATGTTTTTTTACTGTTTCTATCGCATTTTTTACGTCTTGCAAAGTGTGCTTTCTCCCCATAAGTTTCAAATAATGCTCATCGGAAGATTCTAAGCCAATAGAAAGTCTGTTTATTCCGCCTTTTTTAAGAATTTTGATTTTTTCTTCGTTTAAGCTCTCGGGATTTCCTTCAATTGTAAATTCGCCGTTTTCTTTTAAAAAAGGGTTTATAAAATTCAAAAAATCATCTAGCAAAAAATCAGGGAGGCATGTTGGGGTTCCACCGCCTATGTATATTGTGTCGAGTTTTTCGGAAATGCCGTACTTTTCGATTTCTTTTTTTAATTCTTTGATATATGAAAAAGCCCATTTTTCATCATACAAGACTTTAGCAAAGTCGCAATATGAGCAAATATGGGTGCAAAAAGGTATGTGGATATATAGTGATTTAGCCACGATTATTTATCATGCTCGCTATTTTTTGAATAATCTTCCATCTCTTTGATGACTTTTTCATCTTCAACTGGTTTGATCATTCTATCGAGTTCTTCTTGGAGGGCCTCTTCTTCGGTTGGTTTCCCTTCCTTTTTTGCTCTTCTTTCTTTAGCGTCATTATACTCTTTCTCATTTAATTCTTGAGTTAAGCGAGAGACTTCTTCTTCGGCTATTTCTTTGTCGGTTTTTGGTTTTTCTTCGTTTTTGAAAGGCTTAGCGTATTTTCTAACTAAGAAAACACCGCCAGCGATAAGGCCGAAGAAAACGACGATGATTATAGGAAATAGCCAAGCTGGCACTCCGTCTAGAATTAATATTGAATGTCTCATGTTTTATTTTCCTTTCTTTGTAGGTGTGTAGACAAATTTATTTTTGAATTGCAGTTTTTCGTAATATCCTTCAGACGCTAATTTATCCATTGATGTTCTAGCCGTTTCATACACGCATGAAGCGTATTTTTTATATTGCTGGATGGTGTAATAACGTCCTGGGGTATTATGATTTGCTAAGAATATTGCTTGCTTTTTGTTAAGTTCAATGTTCGTTTCCAACAAATATTTAACGTAGGCTTTGATTTCGGCTTTTGAAAGTCCTTCTTCAAGAGGATTCTCATTAATATTGTCTTTCGGCATACTCGAGATTTGCTGAATCTTTGGCTTAGGGAAATCTTCTTGTAACTTAATTGGCTTAACGGCTTCTTCAGAAACTTTTTTGCCAGGTTCAAGAATTTCTTCTCCGCTAGTTTCTGGAGACGTTTCTATTTTATCAGCATTTGAAGGAATCTCGTCATTTTCAGTTGCAGTTTCTTCAAGAATAGGCTCTTTATCGCTGTTTTCACTTATTTCCGTTTCTTTTATCTCATCAAGGAAAGAAAGCTGTGTCGGTTCGATTTGTTCTGGGTTTTTCTTTTCGATGATTGTTTCGGCTCTTTCAGTTTCTTCCTTGCTTAAAGTTGAAAATTCTTTTTGGTATGAAGTTGAACGAGCCTCAATGAGCTTCTGACGCATTGTTTCAATGTAGCGCTCAAAAATGTTCATAGCCTCAAAAACGACATAAGTCATATCGCAAGAAGCTTTCGACTCTTTGTAAGCATTTGTCGTTTGGAAAGAATCGAGAAGAACATCTTCGAAAGGCAAGAAGAAGCTATCGTTATAGCAATTGGAATTCGCTAATGTCTCCTTGCCAAGCAAAGCTGCAACAAGTGAATTTCTTTGACTAAATGGCTTTATGTATTCTAAGTAAAGCGAAGCGATGACTGCTTTAGCAAATGCCGGCGATTTGTACTGATTGTTTTTGTCTTCCAAATATTCCATTAGGCTTTCAATGGAGGAATCAATCATATCAAATGGGGCATACGGATAATCCGGATTCGTTCTGTATTGAAGCATTTTCACGCGATTGTCGAAATCTTTTTGACGATAGAATTCCATCAATTCCTCACCAACGACTTTTTGAAGGGCGTTGCCTAAAAAATCCTCGCTTGGAACATCCGGAGTTTGGTCTAAATAAGAATCAAGCGCGGACAAATAATTTATGACCGGTGCGTGATTGGCCACATTTTCTTGATATAAAGACTTAAGCAGCATTGAAATTGATAAGTCGTTTATCGTTGATTTTTCAAGTGTTGCAGCTTTTTTCAGCAAAGGTGAAAGTAAGACTTCTCGCGCTTCTTTCGGACTTTCTAGTCTTATATTCCTAGCAAAAGCCAAAAATTCAGTTACCGATCTTTCAAAATTGTGTATTCTCGCTAAAATGCCTTCTGTTAAGGTCAAATAATACTTTTTGCCTTTAATTTTGCCAAAAGGAAGAACTTCAGAATATTGTTGTCTATACTTTAAGATTTCATTCCAAAATACATCGACGTTAAAAATATGCAAAGCGTTAGCGACGTCTTTTTGCGTCGCATAAATCTCATCGGTGAATTTTATGGCATTATCCGTTGCTTTCATAATATAAAATATTATAGAAACAGTTAATTTACAAAGCAACTAGAAAACTACTAATTCTTGTCATCGTCATCCAAAGAAAGAACGGCCATAAACGCTTCTTGAGGAACCTCAACAGAACCGATTTGCTTCATGCGCTTTTTTCCTTCTTTTTGTTTTTCGAGAAGTTTTTTCTTTCTCGATATATCGCCGCCATAGCATTTAGCCAAGACGTCTTTTCTTACGGACTTTATAGTGCTTCTAGCAATGATTTTTCCACCTATTGCCGCTTGAACAGGAACTTCAAATTGCTGCTTTGGAATTATTTCCTTTAAACGCGAAACAATTCTTATCCCCCTATCATAGGCAAATGGACGATAGACAATGCAAGATAAAGCATCGATTTTATCGCCGTTTAAAAGGATATCCATTTTTGATAATTCGCTTACGTGATAGCCTTCTATTTGGTAGTCCAAGGAAGCATAACCTTTAGAAATAGATTTTAGTTTATCGAAGAAATTGAAAATAATTTCGCTTAAAGGCAAGGAATACTTGACGATTTGACGAGTGTCATCAAAGAAGACTAAATCTTGATAAATTCCTCTTCTTTCCTGGCAAAGCTGCATTATCGGGCCAACATATTCTTTCGGCGTCATGATTTCAGCATCCACAAAGGGTTCTTCAATCGATTTAATTTTTGATGCATCTGGCATTTCTGATGGATTATCGATCATTTTCGAAGTTCCATCAGATAAATTTATGCGATATTTAACCGATGGAGCGGTCAAAATAAGGTTAAGGTTGTATTCTCTTTCTAATCTTTCTTGAATGACATCCATATGCAAAAGGCCTAAGAATCCAACGCGGAAGCCAAATCCGAGAGCTTCGGAAGATTCAGGCTCATAGGTTAAGGATGAATCGTTAAGCGAAAGTTTTGCTAAAGCTTCTTTTAAATCATTATATTTTTGAGAATCCACCGGATATAATCCGCAATAGACCATTGGGTTGATTTTTCGATAGCCCGGAAGTGGTTTTTCGGCTGGGTTTGTTGCTAAAGTGACAGTTTCTCCAGGAAAAACGTCCTTTATATCTTTGATTGTCGCGCATAAATAGCCAACTTCACCAGCGTCTAATTCATTAACTGGCAAATCTTTTGGCGTCCTAATTCCAAGTTCCGTTACGGTATATTTTTTGCCAGATTGCATCAAAAGGATTCCATCGCCAAGACGAACCGCTCCTTCTTTAACGCGAAGCAAAACAACGACTCCGCGATAGGAATCATAATAAGAATCAAATATTAAAGCCCTTAACGGAGAATCAACTTCGCCTTCAGGCGCAGGAACCAATTCCACTACTCTTTCAAGCATTTCAGGAACGCCTTGCCCGGTTTTTGCTGAAACTAAAGAAATATCGCTAGTTGATAGGCCTAATTTCTCTTCGATTTCTTTTTCGGCATTTGGAACATCCGAACTTGGCAAATCTATTTTGTTGATAACCGGCAAAATCATCAAATCGTTATCGATTGCTAAATAAGCATTCGCTAAAGTTTGAGCTTGAACTCCCTGTGTGGCGTCAACTAAAAGAAGAGCACCTTCGCAAGCTGCCAAAGAACGCGACACTTCGTACGTAAAATCAACGTGCCCAGGAGTGTCAATCAAATTAAAAATATAATTTTCGCCGTTCTTGGCTTTATAAGTTACGGTAACGGCGTTTAATTTTATCGTTATGCCCCTTTCTTGCTCTAGAGGCATACTATCTAGCATTTGCTCAGATAGATTTCGTTTATCAACCGCCCCTGTTTCTTCAAGAATGCGGTCGCATAAGGTTGATTTTCCGTGATCAATGTGAGCAATTACTGAGAAATTTCTAATGTGTGATTTATCAAATGGCATAAGCAGTTTTAGATTATAATTTATTTTTGTTTTTTTCGGTAGAACGAAGATAAAGAATTAGCAATATCTTCTTTTGAAGTAACGATTTCATATTCGCTCCAAGACCTAGCAAAAAGCGCCTTATATTCTTGATTTGTGTATCTTTCATCGATCAAAAGCGCACTTCCGACATCTTTTTCCGAACGAATCAGGCGCCCGACAGCTTGCATGATTTTGTTGAGCCCGGGATTTATATAGGCATATTTAAATCCTTCGCCGTTCTTTTTATCGTAATAATCTTTGACCAAATCTATTTCTTTGGATATTTGTGGCAAGCCAACTCCGACAACCGCTACGCCAATAAGCCTATCATCCGGCAAATCGATTCCTTCCGAAAAAGAACCGCCAATGATTAACAATCCGATCGTTGTTTTCTTTGGCTCTTTTTTAAAATGCTCTAAAAATTCCTCTTTTTCTTTGTCGTTCATGTCTCTGTTTTGCGAATAGATATCCGAGTTTTCAAACGTTAATAGTTCCTTTATCTTCGCAAGATATTCGTATGAAGGAAAATAAAGGAAATAGTTTCCGGTCTTTCCTTTAACGAAGGCTTTGAGATAGCTTGCAACTTGTTCATAGCTTTTATCTCTGTTCTTGTATTTTATTGAGACATTAGGGGCAACCATCAAATGAAAATTCTCCTTAGGGAAGGGCGAAGGAAGAGATAAAAACGGATAATTATCGCCATTCAAAAGGGATTCCATGTAATAATCGATTGGCGATAATGTTGCGGAAAATAGGACCATCCCCTTTACTTTAGCAAAATCCTCTTGTATGTAAGAG